>CAZQYK010000258.1:0-5811 GCA_964597285.1 uncultured Spirochaetales bacterium | reverse complement strand
GTCGGCGTCGCGCGCGCCGCGGTCGAGGTCGCGCGCCACTAAGCGAAGCAGCCCGAGGCCTTCGGCCGGCCGATCGCGGCGAAGCAGGCGATCGCGTTCAAGCTCGCCGACATGGCGATCGAGATCGACGGCGCGCGCCTGCTTGCGTGGGAGGCCGCGTGGCGGCTCGACGCCGGCCTCGACGCCGCGCGCGAGGCCGCGCTCGCGCGCAACCAGGCGCAGCGCGTCGCGCTCGAGGTCGCCGACGCCGCGGTGCAGATCTTCGGCGGCCACGGCTACATCCGCGACTACCTGCCCGAGATGCACCTGCGCAACGCGCGCGGCTTCGCCTGCTTCGAAGCGCTGACGCTGGTCTGAGGAGGCCTCCGATGCCGATCTCCTTCGAGCTCACCGAGAACTCCCGCAACGCCCGCGATCACTACCACCGGATGGCGATCGAGCAGATGCGCCCGCTGTCGCGCACCTACGACGACCGCGAGCACGAGATGCCGCAGGAGTGGGTCGACTACTACTGGAAGCGCGGCCGCGGCGGGCCGTCGAAGGTCGACTACGACGGTCCGGGCGACGGCTTCGTGCAGGTGTGCGTGCAGGCCGAGGAGCTGTGCTGGGGCGACGCGGGCCTCTACCTGCGGATCCCGTCGGCGGCGCTCGGCGGCTCGGCGGTCGCGGCCGCCGGCACGCCCGAGCAGAAGGAGCGATTCCTCGCGCCCTTCCGCGGCGACGGCGCGCCGGTGTGGGGCGCGATGGCGATCACCGAGCCGTCGGCCGGCTCGGACTCCGCGGCGATCCAGACCACCGCCGAGCGCGACGGTGACGACTATGTGCTCAACGGCACGAAGATCTTCTGCACCAGCGGCGAGGCCGCCTCGACGCACGAGGGCGGCTTCGTCGTCGTCTGGGCCACCGTCGACAAGGCGGCGGGCCGCGGCGGCATCAAGGCCTTCGTCGTGCCGGCCGGCACGCCGGGCATGCGCCTCGTCGGCTGCGAGAAGAAGCTGGGGATCCGCGCGTCGGACACCGCGACGCTCGTGTTCGAGAACTGCCGCATCCCGGCTGCGAACCTGCTCGGGCGCGCCGAGGTGAAGAAGGCCGACGCGGGCGCGAAGAGCGGCGACAAGGGCTTCAAGGGCGCGATGGCGACCTTCGACGCGAGCCGCCCGATCGTCGCCGCGATGGCGGTCGGCGTCGGGCGCGCCGCGCTCGACTTCGTGCTCGAGGAGCTCGAGCGCCAGCGCGTGCCACTGCGCTACGAGGCGGGCCCGCACGAGCAGACCGCCGTCGAGCGCGACGTGATCGAGATGGAGGCCGAGCTCCAGGCCGCGCGGCTGCTCACCTGGCGCGCCGCCGCGATGATGACCCGCGGCAAGCCGAACAGCCTCGAGGCTTCGATGGCGAAGGCCAAGGCCGGCCTCGCGGTCACGCGCATCACGCAGCAGGCCGTCGAGATCCTCGGCCCGCTCGGCTACTCGACGAAGCTGCTCGTCGAGAAGTGGATGCGCGACGCCAAGATCAACGATATCTACGAGGGCACCCAGCAGATCAACCAGCTGATCGTCGCGCGGCGCATCCTCGACTACCCGTCGAGCGTGCTCCGCTGAGCACACCCGACGAGGAGAAATCCATGTCCGTGAGCCCGGACCTGATCGAGATCCTGATCTGCCCCGAGACTCAGCAGCCGGTCGCGCTCGCCGGCCCCGAGGTGCTCGAGCGCGTCAACGCCGAGATCGCGGCCGGGCGCCTGCGCAACCGCGGCGGCGAGCCGGTGAAGAACGCGATCGCCGAGGGCCTGCTGCGCGAGGACGGCCGCGTGCTCTACCCGGTCGACGACGGCATCCCGGTGATGCTGATCGAGGAGTCGATCGAGGTGCCGGGGGCGTAGCCAGCACGATCAGCGCGTGTCCAGGTGGCGCGACACGAAGTGCCGCAGGCGCATCGCGAACCGCACCCACTGGTCGGTCGACAACGAGTGGCCGCCGTCCTGGATCAGGTGGCTCTCGTAGGCACGCCCATGGGCATCGAGGGCGAACCGCATGCGGTGGAAGTGGTCGACGCGAACGCGTTCGTCGCGGACTCCGTGCACGAGGAGAAGCGGCACCCGGATCTCGTCGGCGCGATAGGCCGGTGAGATCTCGAGGAGCTCCTCGTAGTCCTCGTCGGGATCCCCGATGAACTCGAGGAAGTAGTCGCGGCCCGGCTTCGTGTGCTTCATGAACGGCCACGAGTGGTACAGGAAGGGCAGGTCCGTCGGCCCGTTCAGGCTCGCCGAGCAGCGGTAGCGCTCGGGGTAGCGGATCACGCTCATCAGCGCCGAGTAGCCGCCATAGCTGCCGCCGGCGATGCAGATCCGCTCCGGGTCGACCCACCCCAACGCGACGACGCGTTCGACCGACGCCTCGACGTCGTCCTCGATGCCGGCGCCCCACTGGCGACGCGCGGCGTCGAGGAACGCGCCGCCGCGGCCGCCGGATCCGCGGTAGTTCACCTGCAGCACCGCGAGGCGGCCGGCGGCCAGGTACTGCACCAGTGGATCGAAGTGGCGCAGGTCGCGCACGCCGATCGGTCCGCCGTGCGGCAGCACGACCAGCGGCGGGCGCGGACCCGCGCGCTCGGAACGCGTCAGAAAGGCCTCGACCTCCGGTCCGTCGGACGCCGCGGCGCGGACCACGACGCTGTCCGCGAGGTCGTCGGGGTCGAGCCACGGCATGACGCGGCCGACCGGGAGCGCCTCCTTCCGCTCGGTGTCGACCACGTAGTAGGCGCCGGGCTCGCGGGCGCCGAGCGTCAACACGAGGAGGCGCCGGCGGTCGCGGCTCGCGCCGAGTAGCGAGACGGCCATCCCGGGGAAGCTGGCCTCGAGCGAGCGCTGATAGCGGTCGTTGAACGAGTCGAAGTACGCGGACGCCGGCAGCCCTTCGCGGTCGAAGGTCGCGCCGATCACGCGCGTTCCGGTGTCGTCGAAGATCGCCCCGGTCACGTCTGCGTCGGATCGCGCGAGCAGGACGTCGCCGAGCTCGCCGGTCTCGCAGTCGATCTCGTAGAGCGCGCTCGGCTCGTCTTCGACGCGCGCGATGACGATCACCGCACAGCCGTCCTCGGCGAAGCCGACCGGGACCGGGAAGTCGTCGCCTTCCTCGAGGTCGGCTTCGACGATCGCGCGCCACTCGCTCGTCTCCGAGCGTCGCACCCAGAGCGTGAAGCGGGCGCCCTCGACGACGAGCGCCGCGCGCACCGCGCCGTGCGGATCCGCACCCCAGACGTCGACCCGGCCGTCGAATGCCGCGACTCGCGAGACTCCCCGTGTGGCGGGGACCGCTTCGTTCGGCGCCTCCAGGAGATCGGCGATCGGCGCGCGGTAAACGACCGTCTCGACGCTCGTCATCGACGACACCGACCACAGCACCTCTCCGCGCCGCCCCGGCAGCAGCGAGACGAGCTGGCCACGGACGGGAATCCGCCGCAGCTCGGTCGCGATTCCGTCGCCCTCGGGCCAGACCGTGACCACCCGGTGCCCCGTCCCCTGCCAGCCGACGTAGACGACCAGGTGCCGGTCGTCGACCCACTCGATGCGGCGCACCGGGTTCAGCTGCTCGTGCGCCAACGCCGACTCGGCGTCCCCGACCCGGCTCACCCGCACGCGCGCGTAGCCCCGTTCGCGCGTCAGCGTCGCGAGCAGCGCGCCCGACGGGCTCAGCTCGACCTGATGCAGCGTCGGAGACGAGAACAGGTCGCGCGCGTCGACGCCACCGCTCGCGGAACCGGCCGCGACGACGGCGCAGAGCAGCGCCGACGCCGCGAGCGCAGCGCGGGCACGACGGTCGCTCACGGCGCCGCCTCGGTCCGGTCCAGCGAGGCGGCGTCCGGCGTCCCGAAGCGCTCGAGGAAATCGTCGCGATAGGGCCCCGAGAACAGCGGCGGATGACGCCGAACCAGCTCGGGATGCCGCTCGCCCAGCAGCGCGGCGACCTGCGCCGAGCGGTTCTCGACGCGGAAGCGCAGCGAGACGAAGTGCGGCGCGGTCCGGCCGCGCAACACGAGGCAGCCGGCGTAGTTGATCCGGCCGGCCCGCACGCGGAAGGCGAGGTCGTCGTGCCGAAGGCGCAGCCGTACCTCCTGGCCCAGCGTGGACGGCACCCGCAGATCGCTCCACGCATAGTCGCCCGCGCCGATCGCGACCAGCACCAGGTGCTCGCCGCTCTGCAGACCCTCGACCACGGGCACGCCCCGGAGGCGCAACGAGGCGACGGGCACGTCGGTCTCGATCTCGACGACGAGGATCCCCTCGTCGTCCTCGAGGACGAACGCGCCGTCGGAGACGACCGGCCGCACCGACACGCACGCGACCGTCGCGAACAGCGCGACGCAGGCGATTCCGTTCCGGGGCGCGAGCGGGCGGCACCGCGGCATCGCCCGATCCTACTCCCCCGGCGTCGCTCCTTTCCACGCCGCCGTCCGAGCATCGGTCGCCGCGCCGCCGAGCGCCGCCGCGACGTCGCGGCGCGCGTAGACGCGCAGCCAGCCGAACGCGCGCACGCGCGTGTACGCCGCGGCGAAGCGCGGCGAGCGGATCAGGTCGGCCTCGATCGTCTGGAAGCCCTCGATCGGGTCGTGCGCGGGGTCGCCGCGGAACACGATCAGGTCGGGCTCGCGGTCGAGCACGTAGTCGGGGTCCGACTTCGGCGAGTGGCTCCGCGGCACCCAGCGGCCCGGCAGCCGCGCGATGTGATAGTCGTTGAGCCCCATCAGGTCGAGCACGTCGACGTTCGTCGCGACCCAGAACGGCGCGCCGACGTCGCCGGCGGCGACGAGCCAGTCGCCCGGGCCGAGCCCGCGAAGCCAGCGGCCGAGCTCGAGGTGCGAGTGGGCGATCGTCTGCTGGTAGCCCGGCAGGCGGTCGGCGCCGGTCTCGAAGCGCAGTCCGGCCCAGACGGCCATCCCGGCGACACAAGCCGCGACGAGCACCCGCGCGCGCGCCGGACCGAGCCGGCCCGCGCGCTCGGCGGCGTCGAGCGCGCGCGAGAGCGACCAGCCGCCGACGAGCCCGACGAGCGGGATCGCCGGCACGAGGAAGCGGTGGAAGCCCATGATCGCGCCGCCGCTGTAGAGCACGAAGGCCGCGCGCGTGAGCGCGAGCGCGGCGACGACGGCGACGGCGCGAACGAACGCGCGCTCGCGGCGCGCGAGCCACAGCGCCGCGGCGATCGGCACGAGCATCGGCCAGATCTCGAGCGCGAACGCGCCGAGGCGCTCGGCGCCCGACGCGAGGTGCGCGGCGCTGCCGCCCTGCTTCGCGTAGAAGGTCGTCGGGACCAGATGGCCGTAGTAGGCCCAGCGCCACGCGACGTGCGCGGCGACCGCCGCGCCGACGGCGGCCAGGCAGGCTGCGACGTGCCCGAGCCGGCGCCGCGGCGACGGGTCGGCGAGCGGCGCCCAGCCCATCGCCCAGACCCCGACGGCCGCCGCGGCCGCGAGCGCGCCGTCGGGCCGCGCGAGGTAGAGCGCGACGAGCGACGCGGCGAGCGCGGCGCGCGCCGCGCGCCCGGGCGGCGCGAGCAGCGCACCGCACGCGGCGACGAGCGCGAGGGTGAAGAGCGGCGTCTCGAGCCCCTCGACGCCGGAGATCGCGAGCGGCGCCGACGCGGCGACCCAGACCAGCGCCGCGCCGGCCGCGACCGGCCGCGTCCGCGGGCCGACGCTCGCGAAGATCCACGCGACGCCGAGCAGCGCGGCCGCGTTCAGCGCGAGCCCGAGCGCCTTCGACGCCGCCTCGAGGTCCGGCGTGACGAGGCGCGCGGCCGCGAGCGCGGCCATCCA
>CAZQYK010000257.1:0-3230 GCA_964597285.1 uncultured Spirochaetales bacterium | reverse complement strand
ATCTGGGGCTGCACGGCCTGCACGGCCGGCGCGAAGGGCAGGTTGCGGCGCTGCGCGAGCGCCTTCGGCGCCGGCGCCGGCTCGAGCGGGTCCGGGGGCGGCGGCGGCTCGCGCAGGATCTGCACCGGGATGATCTGCTCCTCGATCACCGGCGCGAGGCCGGCGATCAGCACCGCGACGGCGAGCGCGGCCGCGTGCAGCAGCGCGGAGCCGGTCAGGAACGCGCGCGCGCGGCCCTGCTCGTCGGGCTCGGAGTAGCCGGGATAGGCCGGCGCGCCCGACGCCGGCGATGCGAACGCCGCGACGAGCGGCCGCGACGCGGCGTGGGAGCGGCGCCGCTTCCGGCGCCCGCTCAGGATCAGGGGCTGCGGTTGGGGAGTCATCGGGTTGCGGGCGACTCGGGCTCGGCGCTGCGAGCGGGTCTTGGATTGCGTGCTCGGTGCTCCGGCTCCGAGCGGGTCCTCTTTCTGGAAGGTACGTGCCAGCCTATACAGTGCCGCCGATGGGGCTGGAGGTCACGGGGATCGGGGCCGGGTGGGGCGCGGGGCGGGCGCGCTGCGCTCGAACTTGCTCCCCCAGGGACGGGGAACACGCGGCGAGGATCGTTCAGTTCGCTGCGCGTGTGCCGAAAAACCAATCTACGAGAGGGCTCTCGGGGTGTCAAACCGGCGCCGCGGTCGATGGCCGCAGGCAGGCGATCCGGTAAGCTGCCGGGCCCGAAACGGAAAGTCCCAGCGCGCGCAGACGCCGAAGGAGAAGGCCGGTGGGGACCCACAGCTTCTGGGAACTGTTCAACCAGGGTGGGCTGACGACCTATCCGCTGCTCATCGGCTCGGTGCTCGCGCTCGGGATCTTCTGCGAGCGCCTGTGGCGCTTCCGCGGCCTGCGCGACGAGACGCGCCGGCTGACCAAGGAGACGATCGAGGCGCTCGTGCGCCGCGATCTCGACGTCGCGCGCGCGCTGTGCGAGCGCTCGAAGCAGCCGATCGCGAAGATCTTCCTCGAGGCGATGCGCTGGCGCAGCGTCCCGCTCGAAGACCTCGAGCGCGTGCTCTCGACCTCGCGCCAGGAGGCCGCCTACGAGCTCAAGCGCGGGCTGTGGGTGGTCGGCACGGTCGGCTCGCTGGCGCCGTACGTGGGCCTGTTCGGCACCGTGATCGGCATCATCCGCGCGTTCGCCGACATGGCGGCGCACGGCGTCGGCGGCTTCGAGGTCGTCTCGGCCGGCATCTCGGAGGCGCTCGTCGCGACCGCGGCCGGCCTCGCCGTCGCGATCGTCGCGCTGGCCTTCTTCAACTTCCTCCAGACGCGCGTCGGCGCGATCGCCGGCACCTACGCGCGCTCGTGCGAGCGCTTCGTGCAGGCCCTGCTGTTCCTGGAGTCGTCGACGCACGCGGAGCGCTCGAGCGCCCCGAGCGGGGAGGTGGCCGGTGGCTTCGTTCCTGCCCAGTGACGACGAGAACCCGGACGACGGCGTCGTCGCCGAGATCAACATCACCCCGCTGACCGACGTGTTCCTGGTGCTGCTCGTGATCTTCATGGTCACGAGCTCGGTCGTCGCGTCGCAGGGCAAGAACATCGACCTGCCCGGCGCCGAGGTCAGCGACACGACGCCGCAGGGCGTGACCGTCGAGGTGACGCCGGACGGCGCGATCTTCGTCGGCGAGGTCGCCGCGACCGAGGCGAACCTCTTCGAGGTGCTCGAGGCCGCGCTCGCGGAGTCGCGCGAGAAGATCGTGATCCTGCGCGGCGACCGGCAGGTGCTGCTCGGCCAGGCCGTGAACATCCTCGACGTCGCGCAGCAGGCCGGCGCGACCGGCATCGCGCTCGCGACGAAGCCGCCCGCCGAGCGCCCCGCGCCGCCCGGCTGACGCGCCGCGCCGCCCGCGCGGCCCTCGCGGGGTCGCTCGAGCGCGCCGCCCCGCGGCCGCGCGCCCGTGCGATAATCGCGCCATGACCGCCGCTGCGGCCGGCGAGAACCGCACCCTGACCGCCGCTGCGCCGACGCCGCGGCGCTGGCTCTTCGGTCCGGCGCCGGACCTGCTGCTGGGCTGCGGGCTCCTGTACGTGCTCTTCTTCGCGGGGGTGCTCGCCGTCGGAGACACGAGCGCGCTGATGCCGCTCTACCTCGCTCCGCTGCTCGTGCTGCTCTTCAGCACGCCGCACTACGGCGCGACGATCCTGCGCGTCTACGAGCAGCGCAGCGAGCGGCGCCGTTACGCGATCTTCTCGGTGTGGGCGACGCTCGCGATCGCGGCGTGGTTCGTCGCGGGGCAGTACTGGGCCGCCGCCGGCTCGTGGATGCTGACGCTCTACCTGACCTGGAGCCCGTGGCACTACACCGGGCAGAACTACGGCATCTCGGTGATGCTGCTCGGCCGCCGCGGCGTCCCGCTCGACCGCGCGACGAAGCGCTGGTTGCACCTCGCCTTCGTCGCCTCGTACGCGCTCTACTTCGGCGTGATCCACGAGTCGGCCGGGTGGGCGACGAGCCGCGCGCTGCCGCTCGAGACCGGGGGCATCCGCTTCGTGCCGCTCGGCACCCCGCGCGTGCTGACCCACCTCGCGGTCGCCGCGTACGGCGTCGCGGTCGGCGGCGCACTGCTGCGGCTGCTGGCGCGAGCTCCGCTGCGCGACCTCGGCCCCGCGCTGCTGCTGCTGCTGTCGCAGGCGCTGTGGTTCGCGCTGCCCGGCATCGCGCTGCACTGGCAGCTCTTCGGGGGCTGGGAGCCGCTCGGCGCCGACGTCCAGATCCGGCTGCTGTTCTGGATCGCCGTCGCGCACGCGATCCAGTACCTGTGGATCACCGCCTACTACGCGCGCGCCACGCGGGGCTGGAGCGGCCCGCTGCCCTTCCTCGCGCGCACCTTCGCCGCCGGCGCCGCGGTCTGGACGCTGCCGGCGCTCGCCCTCGCGTCGGGCTGGCACGGCGGCGTCGGCTACGAGGTCGGGCTCGCGCTGCTGATCGGCTCGGCGGTCAACATCCACCACTTCGTGCTCGACGGCGCGATCTGGAAGCTGCGCGACGGCCCGATCGCGCGCGTGCTGATCCGCAGCGAGGACGCCGCGGCCGAGGCCGACGCGAGCCCGGGCCCGCCGTGGCGGCGGCGCGCCGCGTGGGCGGCCGCCGTCGCGTGCGCGGCGATTGCGAGCCTCGCATTCGTCGGCGAGCACTGGCTCGTGCCGCGCGCGATCGCCGCGGGCGAGCGCGCGCGCGCGGCGGCGCTGCT
>CAZQYK010000256.1:0-8819 GCA_964597285.1 uncultured Spirochaetales bacterium | reverse complement strand
CGGCGAGCTCGTCGACGCGCCGTCGGGCAACGCGATCGTCAACGGGATCCCGGTCGAGGTGAGCCCGGCCTAGCGCTCCGCTCGTCCGAACAGGGCGGACCAGGTGCCGACCAGGATCCGCCCCGGCGTCCAGCGGCGGCCCAGGCCCAGATCGCCCTCGCCGGCGACGATGACCACCTGGGCTGGCAGATCGTTCGCGCGCAGGGCACAGGTGTGCCAGGTCGTCAGGTAGCTCGGGAAGCTCGCGTCGACCTGGCCCCCGGCCTCCAGCGCGCGGTCGATCTGTCGCTGATTGATCTGGCTCCCCAGCGGGCGCACGTCCGCATAGTCGTGCGACGGGGTCGCCCACAGGAAGAGATGACGGGAGGGCCCGATCTCGGCGTAGAGCTCGAGCGAGAGCTTTGGGGCCTCGCGTGCGGGTGCGAGCAGCGCCTGGATCGTCGCGTGCGCCTCCTCGGACAGGTGAGGGCCCCTCAGGAAGTCGCGGTGGATCGGCGCCGCGCGCACCTCCTCTGCGGCGAGCAGGATCCCGATGCGCTCCGGCGTCGCCTGCGCGCGAACGCGCTGCAGGAGGTCCGCGCAGCTCGCGGCCGTCTCGCGATAGCGCCAGTAGTCCCAAGCCAGATCCAGCGCGAGGAGCGCGGCCACGACCCCGATCGCCATGGCTCGTAGCTTCCACCGGCGCACGCGGTCGCCGACGGCCCACCAGTCGACCGCGCGGAAGAGCGCGTAGAGGAGCGCCGACAGCGCGGCGACCGGCATCGCGAGCACCGCCGCGACGACGAGTGCCAGCGCGATCCGCTCGACGACGATGCGCTGGAAGAACCAGTCCGCGTCGAGGAGCGCGGGAGCGTACGCGGTCACCGCGAAGAAGAAGAACAGCCACACGCCGAGCACGACCGGCAATGCGCCGAGCGGCCGGCGGACGCGTACCAGGATCAGGAAGTGCGCCCAGCCAAACGCCGTCAGCAGCAGGGTCTCGGCGAGCGCGTAGATCGAGAGGTGGTCCGGATCGAACGAGACGCCGTTGCGCGTGAACGCCTCGACGTGCACGTCGCGCTCTTCCAGGCCTCGGCCGAGCGCGGCTTCGAGCGCGGCGCGGTCCAGGCGGTATCGGCTCGCGTAGCCCTCCCAGGAGGTCTCCGAGAGCCCGTAGCAGGCTCCGTCGGCAAGGATCGTCGGACGGCTCGAAGCGCAGTCCAGCCGGAACGGGTAGACCACGGTCTGAATCTCGACCTCGGACGCACCGAGCTCCGTGATCGCAGTGTGCTCGCGGCTCCCACTCGCGGCGTCTTCGAGCAGCGCCGCCACCTCGGCCGTCGTGAGCGGACGCAGCGGCACGAACGCGTTCGTCGCCGTCCGGCTTCCCTCCCAGCGGCCCGGAATCGACCCGAGAACGATCCCCAGCGAGATCAGCGCCGACGCGGCCACGACGAAGCGCAGACGCACGGACCGGAGCTTCCGCACGAGTCCCATGAACGCGTCATCGGCAGCCCGCGCGGACTCCTTGCGTGCGAGATCGGAACCTCGCCGAGCCTGCTAAGCCAGGTGCGCGCTCTCCTTCAGCTTCTCCCACGCCTGCGGCTGGTGCGACGCCCACAGGAACGCGGCGATGCCGGCGGCGGCGAGCAGGTTCGCGGCGGCGACGCGCCAGGGTCCGAGCACCTGGAGCACGCCCGGCAGCATCACGAACGCGCCGACGAGGAAGAGCCACTCGATCGCCGCGAACACGCCGAAGAGCACCGTGAACGGGTGGCGCGCGCGCAACTCGACCCAGTGCGCGACGAGCGTCACGCCGACGCCGATCGCCGAGAAGCCGAGGAAGTGGACGATGGTGGCGTAGGCCACCCAGTCGAGGCGCACCGGGGCGTCCGCAGAGGCCTCGAGGCCCCCGAACAGCACGCCGCCCATCAGCGACGGCGTGAACAGCGGCTCGCCCTTCCAGGCGTCGATCACCAGGAAGAAGAGCGCGATCGTCGAACCCCCGATCGCTGCGGAGTAGATCGACTGGTAGATCAGGTCCGCGGTCGTCCGCGTCTGGGCCTCGGACTTCAGATCGGACATGGGGATCCCCCTGTTGGCTCGGGCGCGAGGCCCGGCCGGGGTGGTCCCGCGCCGGGCGAGATCCGAACCCCGACGTGCCATCCAGCTTACACCGCCCCGGTGCCCCTTCCAGCCCGAGTCCCGGAATGGAGACCGCCGCCTCCGTCCCGCGGTCGCAGGCCCGAAACCGCCTTCGAGGGCTTTCCAACGCCGCGGAAGAGGCTCTCGAGAGAGTGGCGGCTCGTCCGCGATGGCGTTCGAGGCCGCGCGATGCGCCGGACCGGGGCGGTTCCGTGGAAAGTCACCGGCGAGGTCGGCCAGACTAACATTCTCAAAAGTTTTCCTTGATGACGGAGGGCTGGCGGAAGCGGGGGCTGCTGGATCCGGACGAGATACCGGGAAGCGGGCGGAGCGGCCGCCGTGTGCGGTCGAACCCCTCGGCGATGGCGGTCGCCTAGCAGCGCGCGCGGCCTCGAATGAGGTGGCCCAGGCAGCGAGCGCGCGTCCACCCCTTCAGAAGCCCTTCTTCGACAGCGCGGGCGCGGCCCGCCCCGGACGCGCTCAGCTTCCCGCCTCAGCCTCGCGCGAGCAGCAGCGCGCCGGCGGCGATCAGCGCGAGGCCGGCGAGGCGGCCGCCGCCGACGCCGCGCGGCACCAGCTTCTCGGCGAGCACGAAGAGCGCGATCGCGGCGATCCAGATCAGGTTCATCACGCCGCCGACGAAGAGCAGCGCCATCAGCGCCCAGCAGCAGCCGAGGCAGTAGAGGCCGTGGCGCGCGCCGAGGCGCAGCGCGCCGCCGCGCCCGGGCCGGAAGTGCTCGGCAAAGAAGTGGGCCGGGGCCCGGCAGTGCGCGAGGCACGCGTTCTTCCACGGGGTCAGCTGATAGGCGCCGGCCGCGACCAGCAGCGCCGCGCCGAGCCGCGGGCTCTCGGCGACGAGCATCGGCGACAGCAGCGCCGCCTCGTCGAGCGCCCACTGCGCCGCGGTCGCGGCGGCGCTGAACGCGGTCCAAGCGAGCAGGTAGCCCGCGACGAAGGTCGCCGTCGGTGGCAGCACCGACCCCTCGCGCTCCGCCTTGCGCGCGACCTGCGCGTACACGAGCGTCATCGGCGCGGCGCTCGGCAGCATCATGCCGACCATCATCACGGCCCACATCGCAAACATCATCGCCGCGTGCGCCGCGCTCCAGTCGTGCACGGCCCCCATCGGCATGCCGGCCATCGACACGAGCCACAGCCACGCGAGCGCCGTCGTGCCGGCGAGCGCGGCGACGATCGCCGCGCGCTCGCGCCGCCGCAGGGGGGACGACGTCGCGCCGCCGCGGCCGGGACCGGACGGATGCGCCGACGTCAGCGGATCACGCCGTCCTGGTTCATGTGGAGCGGCGAGAAGTGCGCGTGGCTGTCCTTCAGGTCGAGCTGGATCGCCGAGCGCGAGCGCGTCGAGCCGATCCCGACCTCGGCATAGCTGTACTCGAAGCCGTTCGGAATGCCGATGCCGGCGCGGAACTCGCCCTCGCCGAACGGGTTCGGGATCGGCCGCGCCTCGCACGTGACGACGTCGCCGGCGCGGATGCGCGCGGTGCGGCGCTCGACGTCGATGTCGCAAACGACCGGCGCGTAGACCGGGTCGAGCACCTCGCTCATCGTGCTGTTGAAGACGTAGAAGTGCGTCGCTCCGGGAGCGGTCGCCTCGCCGCGCAGGATCTTGCCGAGCGCCTCGCGCTGCGCCGCGTCGGCCCGCTCGTCGATGAAGAACTCCGAGCGGCCGTTGCCCTCGGCGATCTCGCCCGGCCAGGCCACGAGCATGACGGTGTTCAGGCCGTCGAGGCGCGTGTCGTTGAAGTAGCCCTCCTCGATCCCGTAGGCGCCGATCGCCTCGCAGAAGCCGTGCGTCGTCGGCGCACTGAACTGGCAGGGACAGCCCTGCGCGCAGTTGCAGTTCGCGAAGTTCGTGCCCTTGAGCATCCAGCGGTCGGCCATCGGGATCTCCTGCGCGTCGGGGTGGGGCCCAGAGGGTGACGAACGGACCCCGGCGCTGCCAACCGCGGGCCGCTCCGCCCTTGACAGCCGCGCGGCCGTGATCAGCCAATGGGACGAGCGCGTCGCCGCGGCCGAGCGAGCCACGACGCCCGCGGCGCGCGAACGACCGGAGGAGACCACCATGGCTCAGTACCTGTATCGACCCTGGGCCGCGGGAGCGTTCGGAGGCCCGTTCCACCAGCTGTGGCGCGACATGGACGCCCTCCTGAACCGCTACGGCAGCGAGTCGCCGGCGACGGCCGGCGGTCGCGGCGCGTTTCCCGCGGTGAACCTGTACGAGAACCCGGACGCCTACGTCCTGACCGCCGAGCTCCCGGGCCTCGCGCCCGACGAGATCGAGATCTCGCTCGAGGGCTCGACCGTCACGCTGCGCGGCGAGCGCAAGATCGACTACGCGTCCGACGAGAAGACCGCACTGCACCGCCGAGAGCGGCTGTCCGGGAGCTTCCGGCGGGCGTTCGAGCTGCCGGCGGCGATCGACGGCGACAAGGTCGAGGCCGTCCATCGCAACGGCGTGCTGATGCTGCGCCTGCCGAAGACCCCCGAGCACAAGCCGCGCCAGATCTCGGTGCAGGCGAGCTAGGAGGAGGACCGATCATGACAGAGACGCAGGCACTCCAGGCCCAGGAGAAGCAGGAGCTCCAGGGCGAGGGGACCCGCCCGGGTCCGGTGTTCCGCCCCGACGTCGACATCCTCGAGCGGCGGGACGGCTACGTGATCTACGCGGACCTCCCCGGCGTCGACGAGTCGTCGGTCGACGTGCGCCTCGACCGGGGCGCGCTGACCCTCGACGCCCGGCTCGCGATCTTCCCGGAATCGGGCTGGACCCCGCTCCACGAGGAGTACCGGTCTGGCTCGTACCACCGCGAGTTCCGGATCTCCGAGGGCATCGACGCGGCTCGGGTCTCGGCCCGGATGCGAAACGGCGTCCTCGAGCTCGAGCTGCCGAAGAGCGCCGCCAGCCAGCCGCGCTCGATCGAGGTTCGCGCCGGTTAGCGCCGGATCGCGTCGAGGCGCGCCGGTCCCGGACCGCCACCCCCGGGGCCGGCGCGCTCCGCCTGGTTCGCGACACTAACTACCTGCCGTTCCAGCGCTTTTCATCCGATCCCCGATTGAGTACCAGCGCCTCCCTGTAATAGGCTGGGCCCGCGAACGCCGCGCCGGGCCCCGCGCGGCGACAGGGAGGTCGCATGGCGCAGCCCGTCCGTCCGCCGCAGAGAATCGCGACGAGCGCGGAGACGAGCTCCGGGGACGCGCGCTTCGGCGCGAGCCGCCGCGAGTTCCTCCAGTTCCTGATCGGCGGCTCGACGCTGATGATCGGCGGCGTCTTCCTGAGCCGCGAAGAGGCCGACGCGCTCCCCGGGCCGGGGAACACCTCCGACGTCGCCGACCTCGGCGACTCGCTGATCGCGGTCGAGCAGCCCTACAAGTACAACCTCGTGCTCGAGGTGACGGCGCACAACCGCGTGCGCTTCGAGCTGCCGCGCGAGGACAAGGGCCAGGGCATCGCGACCGCGCTCGCGATGATGGTCGCCGAGGAGATGGACGCGGACTACGACCGCGTCGACGTCGAGCTCAGCGACCGCCGCGCCGACCGGCCGACCACGATCACCGGCGGCTCGTCGACGATCCGCACGATGTGGGAGCCGGCGCGCACCGTCGCGGCGAACGCGCGGCTGCGCCTCGTCACCGCGGCGGCGAACCGCTGGGGCCTGCTCCCGACCGACCTGCGGGTCGCGAAGTCGATGGTGATCCACGACGGCTCCGGGCGTCGCGCCAGCTTCGGCGAGCTCTCGGCCGAGGCCGCCGCGCTCGCGCTCCCGGTCGTCCCGCTGCCGCTGAAGGCGATCGAGGACCATACGATCGTCGGCACCTCGCGCGGCCGCAAGAACGCGCGCGCGATCGTCACCGGGCAGCAGAAGTACACGATGGACCTCGGCCCCGAGGACGGCGTTCCGGCCAACGCGACGCCCGCCGTCGTCGCGCGCCCGCCCGACATCAAGGGCTACGTCGTCTCGATCAACAACCAGGCGGCGGTCGAGGCGATGCCCGGCGTCGTCGGCGTCGTGCAGATCGACCTGCCCGACCGCGCCCCGGTGCCGCTCGGCGCCACCTTCCCGCAGCCGACCGGCGTCGCGGTGGCGGCCGACACCTTCCACCACGCCTTCGCCGCGCGCGACGCGCTCGACATCACCTGGGGCGCGGGGCCGATGGCCGGCGAGTCGAGCGACGACCACCTCGCGACGCTCGAGTCGATCGCGCTGCCGCTGACGCCGGTGGTGCCCCCGAACGAGTCGTTCACCGCCAGCTTCGACTTCCCGTACGTCGCGCACGCCCCGCTCGAGGTGATGGGCGCGGTGGCAGACGTGCAGGGCACCGACTCGGCGACGATCTGGTTCCCGTCTCAGACGCCGAACCACGTGTGCGGGCAGATCGCCGCCGCGACCGGCGTCGCCGACGCGAACGTCACGATGCACGTCCCCTTCGCCGGCGGCGCGTTCGGCCGGCGCCTGTTCGGCGAGCCCGCGGTCGAGGCGGCGGTGGTGTCGCAGGCGCTCGGACGGCCGATCAAGCTGCTGTGGTCGCGCAACGACGACATGCGCCACGGCCGCTTCCGGCCGATGACGCACCACGACATCCGCGCCACCTGGCTCGACGGGGTCGCGCTGACCTTCGAGCACCGCGTCGCCGCCGCGGAGACCGACCTCCGCCACGGCTACGGCGACGCGATCTTCGGGCCCGGCTACACGGGCGGGAACGCGGAGGTCGACCAGGCGGCCTTCGGCGGCACGGTCTCGGTGCCGTACGAGTTCGGCGTCACGAGCCAGCTGATGATCACGCAGCACTTCGAGGTGCCGACCTGCAGCTGGCGCTCGATCCACTCGGGCTTCACGATGACCGCGAACGAGATCTTCGTCGACGCGCTCGCGCGCGCGCGGCGCCGACGAGGTGCAGTTCCGCCTCGACCACCTCGCGGCGTCGGCGTCGCCGGCGGCGCCGGCGGCGATCCGCGTCCTCGAGAAGGTGGCCGAGATGGGCGACTGGGGCCGCGCGATGCCGGCCGGGCACGCGCAGGGCGTCGCGGTGCACGCCGAGTACCGCTCGGCCGTGGCCTACCTCGTCGAGATCGACACGACCGGCGCCGAGCCGCGCCTGACGGCCTCGTTCGCGGCGGTCGACGTCGGCGTGCCGATCAACCGCCAGGGCCTCGCAGCGCAGATCGAGGGCGCGCTCGTCGACGGCTGGTCGGTGATGTTCCGCGCCAGCAACCACCTCGTGAACGGCGCGATCGTCGAGGGCAGCTACGGCGACTTCCTGTGGTCGCGCATCAAGCACGTGGCGCCCACCACCGAGGTCTTCGTCTTCGACGCGACGAGCGACACGCCCGGCGGCGCCGGCGAGCTCGGCCTGCCGCCCGGCTCGGCGGCGTGCGTGAACGCCTACGCGCGCGCCACCGGCACCGAGCCGCGCCGCTTCCCGATCCTGGAATTCCCCCCGAGCTGAGAGGTCGTCGATGCCCTCGTACACCCTGAACGTGAACGGCGTCGAGCACACGGTCGACGCGCCCGCCGACATGCCGGTGCTCTGGGTCCTGCGCGACGTGCTCGGCATCACCGGCCCCAAGTACGGCTGCGGCGTCGGCGTCTGCGGCGCGTGCACGAGCCACGTCGGCGCCAACACGGCCGTGCGGATGTGCATCACGCCGGTGAGCGCCGTCGGCGACCAGCCGATCACGACGATCGACGGCCTCGCCCCGAGCGAGGACGACCTGCACCCCGTGCAGCAGGCGTGGATCGACGAGGACGTCGCGGCCTGCGGCTACTGCCAGGCGGGCCAGATCATGCACGCGGTGGCCTTCCTCGCGCAGAACCCGGACCCCGACGACGCCGCGATCGACGAGGCGATGAAGGACAACGTGTGCCGCTGCGGCACCTACGTGCGCATCCGCGCGGCGATCAAGCGCGCCGCGCAGGCGATGAACGGGAGCTGACCCATGCGCCAACTCACTCGAGCCGCCCCGCTCGCGACCGCGCTCTTCGTCGCGTCGCTCGCCCTCGCGACGGCCTCTCGCGCCGACACGATCGTGCTCGACTACGACGGCGCGCTGCCGTCGCAGCGCGCCGACTTCCAGATGACGCCGTACCTCGAGGATCTGACGACGGTCCGCGTCGACACCGGTCACTACGAGTTCGTCGCCGACGTCGACGGCGCCGAAGGCGACCTCGTGCTGAACATCGACGAGCAGGAGCACGGCCTCACGCAGATCAACGTGACGGTCGGCGGCGGCCATCCCTTCGACGCGGTGAGCCTCGAGGTCGTGAACCCGGCCGAGGCGCCGGGCGAGATCACGATCTCGGCGGTCGGCGGCGGCGCCGGCAGCGTCTCGGCCCCGACCGCCGCCGGGTCGTTCGCGCTCGGCGCGGGCTTCCAGGGCATCGACGCGCTCGTGATCACGCAGAACGCGCCCGGCGCGTTCGCGTTCGACGACCTGACGCTCGAGGTCGTGCCCGAGCCCGCGCTCGCGCCGTCGCTCGCCGCGGCCGCGCTCGCGCTGGCCGCGCTGCGCCGCCGCCGCCGCTGAGACCCAGAGATGGACGTCGACGACGTGCTCGGCTACGCGGCCACGTGGCACGCGCAGGGCCGCGGCGTCGCGCTCGCGACGGTCGTCTCGACGTGGGGCTCCGCGCCGCGCCCGACCGGCAGCCAGCTCGTCGTCAACGACGCCGGCGAGT
>CAZQYK010000255.1:0-8873 GCA_964597285.1 uncultured Spirochaetales bacterium | reverse complement strand
CGACGATCTCGCGCGCGTCGTTGCACGGCGCGAGCAGGATGCGCCGCACGAGCGCCTGCTCGTAGAGCTCGCGCATCGTGCGCGTGGCGAAGAACGCGCCGAAGGCCTCCTCGAGGCGCGCGATCTCGGCGTCGTCGAGGGTGTTGTGGTTGTACGCCGCCCAGTCGTAGGCGCGCAGCCAGTCGGGCGCGGCGCCACACTCGTCCATGTACGCGACGGTCGCGATCAGGTTCTTCACGCGCGTCGGCCCGCCGCGCAGGCCGAACGACACCCAGCCGTCGGCGGCGCGCCAGATCTCGCGCGTGCGGCCGATCCGGGCGCCGGCGCGGCGCGAGCGCTGCTTGCGCAGCGGGTACTGCGCCGGGAACGAGAGGGTGGTCTGGAGCTGCGTCTCGTGCAGCGAGACGTCGACGACCTGGCCGACGCCGCTGCGCTCGCGCGCCCACAGCGCCATCGCGACGCCGAGCGCGGCCTCGGGCGCGGCGTGGTAGTAGGCGGTCGGCATGCTGCAGCGCAGCGGCGGGCGGTCGGGCGAGCCGGTGAGGTTCGCGTTGCCGCCCATCGCGACGACGACGAGGTCGCCGCCGCGCCAGCCGGCGAGCGGGCCGTCGAGGCCGAAGGGCGTGATGCAGCAGACGACGAGGCGCGGGTTGCGCGCGAGCAGCGCGTCGGGGTCGAGCCCGTGCGCGCGCCGCGCGCCGGGCGGCGCCGTGTCGAGCCAGACGTCGGCGCGCTCGGCCAGCGCGAGGAGCCGCGTGCGGCCCGCCGCGTTCTCGAGGTCGATGCGGACGCTGCGCTTGCTCGCGTTCAGCGCGTGCCACGCGAGGCTCCGCTCCGGGCCCGCGACGCCGCCGAGGAAGGGGCCGCGGCGGCGCAGCGCCTTGCCCCGGGGAGGCTCGACGGCGACGACGTCGGCGCCGAGATCGGCGAGAATCCGTCCGGCGAGCTGGCCGGACTCGTCGCAGAGATCGAGCACGCGGAGGCCGTCGAGCATCGGCGGCCGAGTATACTCGGCCCCCGCGATGGAGATCGGGATCACGATGTTCGCGACGGATCTGGCGATGGATCCGGTCGCGCTCGCGCGCGAGGCGGAGGCGCGCGGCTTCCGCTCGCTCTACCTGCCCGAGCACACGCACATCCCGACCAGCCGCCGCACGCCGCCGCCGACCGGCGACGCGGTGCTCGCCGAGGAGTACAAGCGCACGCTCGACCCGTGGGTCGCGCTCGCGGCCGCCGCTTCGGTCACCGAACGGATCCGGCTCGGCACCGGCATCGCGCTGGTCGCGCAGCACGACCCGATCGTGCTCGCGAAGCAGATCGCGACGCTCGACCGGCTGTCCGGCGGCCGCGTCGTGCTCGGCATCGGCTACGGCTGGAACGCCGACGAGATGGAGAGCCACGGCGTCGACGTGAAGCGCCGCCGCGCGCGCGTGCGCGAGACGATGCTCGCGATGCAGGCCCTGTGGACGCAGGAGGTCGCGTCGTTCTCGGGCGAGTTCGTGCGCATCGCGCCGAGCTGGCAGTGGCCGAAGCCGCTGCAGCAGCCGCGCCCGCCGGTGCTGCTCGGCGGCGCGCCGGGGCCGACCCTGTTCCGGCACATCGCCGAGTACGGCGACGGCTGGCTGCCGATCGGCGGCGCGGGCCTCGCCGCGGCGCTCGGTGACCTGCGGCGCGCGGTCGAGGAGGCCGGGCGCGACTTCTCGGCGTTCCGGATCGCCCCGATGGGCGTGCTGCCGAGCCGCGAGAAGCTCGACTACTACCGCGAGGTCGGCGTCACCGAGACGGTGCTGCGCATCCCGTCGGCGCCGCGCGACGAGGTGATGCCGGTGCTCGACCGCTTTGCGCGCGAGTACCTGTAGGGCCGGGCGCGATCGACGCAGCGGCGCTGCGGGGCCGGGCGCGATCAACGCAGCGGCGCGATCAGCTCCTCGCCGCAGCGGGCCACCGCGTCGCAGAACTCGGCGCGGCTGCGCGCCGGCGGCAGCGTCATCACGACCCACGTGACGCCGCGGGCGCCGAGCGCGTCGACGACCTCGGCGAAGCGCGAGCGGGCGGCGGCGTCGCCGCCGTCGAGCCGCGCGCCGAGCGGCGCGAACGCGACGTCGAGCGGCCGCTCGCGGCCGACCGCCTCGGCGTGCGCGCGCGCGTAGGCGAGGCCCGCGTCGAGGTCGGCCAGGCTCGTCAGCGGCGCGGTGCGGACGCGGTCGGGCACGATGCCGGTGGTCGGGAACGGGATCCAGCCGTCGCCGAGCTCGACGGCGCGGCGGATCGCGCGCCGGCTGTTGCCGCCGACCCAGATCGGCGGATGGGGCTGCTGCAGGGGGCGCGGCCGCATCGTGTTGCCGGTCGCGGCGAAGTGGCGGCCGATCAGCTCGATGCCGCTGTCGCTCCAGGCGCGCTTCATCGCGCGGATCGTCTCGTCGGCCACGTCGTTGCGCGCGTCGAAGTCGGCGCCGAGCGCCTGGAACTCGCGCTTCAGGTAGCCGGCCGCGACGCCGAGGATCACGCGGCCGCCGCTCAGCACGTCGAGGCTCGCGACGGCCTTCGCGAGCAGGAAGGGGTTGCGGTAGCCGAGCACCGCGATGTGGGTCTGGACGCGAAGCCGCGTCGTCGCCGCGGCCGCGAACGAGAGCACGACCCACGGGTCGAGCGCGTGGTGGCCGCCGGACGCGAGCCAGCGCTCGCTCGGGAAGGGGTGGTCGGTGACGAAGCAGGCGTCGAAGCCGGCGGCCTCGATCGCGCGCGCCATCTCGGCGACCGCCGGGCCGCCGACGAACTCGTCGCCGGCGTCGACGCGGTCGGTCGGCAGCTGCAACGAGAAGCGCACGGCGGCGCAGGGTAGCGTCTCGAACCGTCAGGTTCGTCTGACTGGGCGCCTCGGCTTGGCAGCCTCCCGGGGGCCTTCTATCGTGGGACTCCCGTGGACCTGCGCTACTCCGAGACCGACGAGGCCTTCCGCAGGGAGCTGCGCGCGTGGCTCGCCGACGCGGTGCCCGCGCACGGGCCGGCGCCGTCGGAGCGCGCCGACTGGACCGCGCGCCGCGAGTACGACACGAGCTGGCAGCGCAAGCTCTACGAGGCGGGCTACGCCGGCATCAACTGGCCGCGCGAGTACGGCGGACGCGACGCGTCGCTGACCGAGCAGCTCGTCTACTACGAAGAGACGGCGCGTGCCGGCGCGCCGTACGTCGGCGTCAACTTCGTCGGCCTGCTGCACGGCGGCCCGACGATCATGGCCGAGGGCACGCCGGACCAGAAGGAGCGCCACATCGGGCCGATCATCCGCGGCGATCAGGTGTGGTGCCAGGGCTTCTCGGAGCCGGGCGCCGGCTCCGACCTCGCGTCGCTGAAGACGCGCGCGGTGCGCGACGGCGACCACTACGTCGTCAGCGGCCACAAGATCTGGACCTCGTTCGCGCAGGTCGCCGACTACTGCGAGCTCCTCGTCCGCACCCAGCCCGACGAGAAGCACCGCGGCATCACCTGGCTCGCGATGCCGGTGGACCTCGACGGCATCGAGATCCGCCCGCTGCCGACGCTGCTCGGCTCCGGGGAGTTCAGCGAGGTCTTCCTCGAGAACGTTCGCGTGCCCGTCGAGTGCCGGGTCGGCGCCGAGAACGACGGCTGGCGCGTCACGAACGTGACGCTCTCGTTCGAGCGCGGCACCTCGTTCGCGAGCGAGATGTTCAAGATGCAGGAGGCGCTGCGCGACCTGACGGCGGTGGCGCGGCGCGTCCCTCGCGACGACGCGTCGGCGTGGGACGACCGCGCACTGCGCCGCGAGGTCGGCCACGCGGCGGCCGAGCTCGACGCGCTGTGGGCGATGGTCAAGCACACCGTTTCCGAGGCGGGCAAGACCGGTGTTCCGGGCATGAAGGGCTCGTGCGTGAAGATCCACTACAGCGAGCTGAAGCAGCGCATCGGCGACCTGTCGATGCGGCTGCTCGGCCGGGCGGCGCTGAGCCGCGAGGACGTCGCCGGGCTGCCGTCGGGCGACATGGTGCACCAGGCGCTGCAGTCGCTGTCGATGACGATCGCGGCCGGCTCGTCGCAGATCCAGCGCAACATCATCTCCGAGCGGATCCTGGGCCTGCCCAAGGAGCCGCGTTAGGCAGCCTGAACGCAAGCGGCCGAAGGCCGTGCGCAGCGAGCCGCAGGCGAGCGAAGGTCGAAAGGAATGGACTTCCAGCTCAGCGAGGACCAGGAGGCGCTGCGCGCCGGCGTGCGCTCGTTCTGCGACGGGCGCGTGCCGAGCGACGCGCTGCGCGAGCTCGAGAAGGACGGCTTCGACGCCGACCTGTGGCGTGAGCTCGCCGAGATGGGCGTGTTCGCGCTGCGGCGGCCGGAGACCGAAGGCGGCGTCGGGCTCGGCCACGCCGACGCGGCGCTGGTGTTCGCCGAGCTCGGCCGGCGACTCGTGCCCGGGCCGCTGGTCTGGAGCCAACTGGCGGCCGGCCTCGTGCCCGGCGCGGCGGCCGGCGAGTGCGTCGTCGGCGGCCTCGACCGGGTCGGCGCGTCGCGCGCGCCGCTGCTCGTCGAGCACCTCGACGCGCTCGACGCGCTGCTCGTGCTGCGCGACGACGGCGTCTTCCGCGTCGACCCCCAGGCGCTCTCGGCGCGGCCGGTCGAGACGCCGCTCGACCCGTTGACGCCGCTGCACGCCGTCGACGCGCTGCCCGACGGCGAGCGGCTCGGCGACGCGGCCGCGGCCGCGCGGGTGCGGCTCGAGGGCGCGGCGCTCGCGTCCGCGCTCCTGCTCGGCATCGCCGAGATGAGCCAGGAGATCGCCACCGACTACGCGAAGCGGCGCGAGCAGTTCGGGCGCCCGATCGGCGGCTTCCAGGCGATCAAGCACATCCACGCCGACTGCTTCACGCGCCAGGAGCTCGCGCGCGCGGCGGTCTACGCGGCCGGCGCGACGCTCGACGACCCGGAGGTCGGCTCGGCCGAGCGCGCGGTCGCGGCGGCGAAGCTGGTGGCCGGCGAGGCCGCGCTGAAGAACGCGCGCGCCTGCGTCCAGGTGCACGGCGGCATGGGCTACACCTGGGAGATCCCGGCGCACTACTACCTGAAGCGCACCTGGGTGCTCGAGAACGTCTTCGGAACCTGCGACGAGCACGCGGAGCGGATCGCCGAGATCGTCGCGAAGGCCTGAGGAGCGGAGGTCGCAGCATGGGCATTCTCGAGGGCAAGGCCGCGGTCGTCACCGGCGGCGGTCGCGGCGTCGGGCGCGGCGAGTGCCTCGCGCTCGCAGCCGAGGGCGCGGCGGTCGTCGTCAACGACGTCGACGGCGACGAGGCGCGCAAGGTCGTCGACGAGATCCGCGCGGTGGGCGGCCGCGCTGCGGCGAACCAGTCGGACGTCGGCTCGCGCAAGGGCGCGGCCGAGCTGGTCGCGCAGTGCGTCGACGAGTTCGGCGCGATCCACGCCGTCGTCAACAACGCCGGCCTCGTCCGCGACCGCAGCTTCCTGAAGATGAGCGACGAGGAGTGGGAGCTGGTGATGCGGGTCCACGCCGGAGGCACCTTCTGGTGCGGCCAGGAGGGCGCGCTGCGGATGCGCGAGCAGGGCACCGGCGGTGCGATCGTCAACACGGTGTCGGCCGCGCAGATGGGGAACTTCGGCCAGACCAACTACAGCGCGGCCAAGGGCGCAATCGCGTCGATGACCTACACCTGGGCCAACGAGCTCGCGCGCTACGGGATCCGCGTCAACGCGATCAGCCCGATGGCCACGACGCGCATGTCGGCGCCGGTTCAGGGCTCCGACGGCCCCTTCTTCGACCCGAACCTGAACGGCCCCTTCGTCGCGTACCTGTGCAGCGACGAGGGGCGCTGGGTCACCGGGCAGGTCTTCGGCACGGGCGGCGACCGCGTGACGATCATGCGCCACCCGGCCTACGACACGAGCATGTTCCAGCCCGGCGGCTGGAGCGTCGAGGCGCTGCGCGAGTACATGCCGAAGTTCTTCAAGGGCCGGCTCGAGCCGGTGGGGCTCTTCAAGAAGCCCTATCCGTACTACGACGGGGTCGTTCCGGAGGGCGAGAAGTCGTCCTGATGGGCTTCGAGACGCCGACCGGCGAGGCGGTCCGATGAGCTTCGAGACGCTGCGCTACGAGCAGGAGGGCCGCGTCGTCACGCTGACGCTCGACCGCCCCGAGCGCCACAACGCCTTCAACCTCGCGATGGCGGACGAGCTGCGCCGCGCGTGGGAGCGGATCAAGGCCGACCCCGGCGTCGTCTGCGTCGTCGTCACCGGCGCCGGCGACAAGGCCTTCTGCACCGGCTTCGACGTCGGCGACGTCGCGTCGGGCGAGAGCGCGGGGCAGGAGAAGGTGAGCTACGAGGAGTCTCCGATCCTCAAGCTCACGGCGATCCACAACGGCTGCTGGAAGCCGGTCGTCACCGCGGTGAACGGGATGGTGAACGGCGGCGGCCACCACTTTCTCGCCGACAGCGATCTGATCCTCGCCGCCGAACACGCGAGCTTCTTCGACACCCACGTGAAGATCGGCCTGGTGGCCGGGCTCGAGCCGGTGGGCCTCGCGCGCCGGATCCCGCTCGAAGCGGTGCTGCGGATGGCGCTCCTCGGCGGCTCCGAGCGCATGAGCGCGGCCGAGGCGAAGGCGGTCGGCCTCGTCGGCGAGGTGCTGCCGGCCGAGCGGCTGCTGCCGCGCGCGCAGGAGCTCGCGGCGAAGATCGCCGAGCATTCGCCGACCGCGCTCGCGCGCAGCAAGCGCGCGATCTGGGAGAGTCTCGACCAGGGCCTGCACGACGGGCTGCGCCACGCGTGGGACATCATCGGCCGCCACGGCAGCAGCCCCGACATGCGCGAGGGCGCGCGGGCCTTCGTCGAGCGCCGCAAGCCGCGCTGGACAGGGTACACGGATTGAGCGCGCCCGAAGACCCGGTGCTCGTCGCCGTCGACGACGCGATCGCGACGATCACGCTGAACCGGCCCGAGAAGCGCAACGCCTACACCGTCGCGATGGGCGAGGCGCTCGTCGCGGCGTTCCGCTCGCTGCAGGGCGACGCCGCGGTGCGCGCGGTGATCCTGACCGGCGCCGGCAAGGGATTCTGCGCCGGCGTCGACCTCGACGCGCTGAAGGAGCAGCAGGCCGGCGGAGGAGGGGGCGGCGGGCCGCGCCTCGGCGAGGAGGAGTTCGTGCGCGGCTTCGCGCTCGAGCTGCGCGACTACCCGAAGCCGGTCGTCGCGGCGATCCACGGCGCGGCGATCGGCGTCGGCGTGACGATGGTGCTGCCCTGCGACGTCCGCATCGCCGCCGAGGGCGCGAAGCTCGGCCTCACGTTCACGAAGCTAGGGATCCTGCCGGGCCTCGGCAGCACACACCTGCTGCCGCGGCTGGTCGGACTCGGCCGCGCGCAGGAGCTCGTGCTGACGGCGCGCCTGGTCGAGGCCCACGAGGCGCTCGCGATCGGCCTCGTGAATCGCGTGGTGCCGCCCGAGGCGCTCCTCGACGCGGCGCGCGAGGTCGCCGGCGCGACGCTCGCGTGCGATCCCGACGCGCTCGCCGCGGCGAAGCGCGCGCTGCACTACGGCGCCGCGCACGGCATGGACGAGGCGATGGCGCACGAGCGCAAGGCGAGCGCGGCGCTGCTTGCGCGGCGGGCGTCCCGGTGAAGTTCTGCGCGTCGCTCGCGTTCACCGACACCGAGGACTACCTCGAGCTCGCTCGGACCGCCGACGCCCACGGCTGGGACACGCTCGTGCTGTCGGACCACGTCGTGCACCCGCGCGAGATCCGCTCGAAGTACCCGTACCGAGAAGACGGCGCGCGCCCGTGGGAGGCCGACGACCACTGGCCCGACGTCTGGGTCGCGATGGCGGCGATGGGCGCGGTGACCGAGCGCCTGCGCTTCCTGACCGGCGTCTACGTGGTGCCGATGCGCCACCCCTTCCACCTCGCCAAGGCGATCGGCACCGCGGCCGTGCTGACCGGGAACCGCGTGTCGCTGGGGCTCGGCCTCGGCTGGATGCGCGACGAGTTCGAGCTGCTCGGCGAGGACTTCGACACGCGGGCCGCCCGCACGGCCGAGATGCTCGAGGTGATGCGCAATCTCTGGAGCGGCGAGATGGTCGAGCACCGCGGCCGCTTCTACGACTTCGGGCCGCTGAACATGCGGCCCCCCGTGTCGGAGCCGATCCCGGTCGTCGTCGGCGGGATGACCGACGCCGCGCTGCGCCGCGTCGCGCGCGTCGGCGACGGCTGGATCCCGCACGCGATCTCGACCCCGGAGGCCGGCGCGTACATCGCGAAGATCCGCGCCTTCCGCGCCGAGGCCGGCCGGGCCGACGCGCCCTTCGCGACCTACGTCGCGCTGAACGACACCTTCGACCCCGACGGCTACCGCCGCGCCGAGGAGCTCGGCGTGACCCACGTGCTGACCGCGCCGTGGCTGCGCTACGGCGGCTCGCACCGCTCGCTCGACGACAAGCGCGACGGCCTGCGCCGCTTCGCCGACGACGTGATCGCGAAGATGGGCTAGGCGGGCGCTCCGGGCCGCACGACCCGGAAGGTCAGGTTCAGCCGCGGGCCGACTGCGGTGCGCGTCTTCGGCAGCGCGTGGCGCCAGTGGCGCTGCGTCGTGCCGCGCATCACGAGCAGGCTGCCGCCCCCGAGCGCGAGCTCGCGGCGCGCGCCGCTCGCGCGGTGGCGCAGGACGAAGCGGCGCGCGGCGCCGAGCGAGAGCGACGCGATCGCGACGTCGTCGCGCCGCGGGCCGAGCTCCCGCTCGTCGTCGGAGTGCCAGCCCATCGCGTCGCGGCCGTCGCGGTAGTGGTTCGCGAGCACGCCGGTGTAGCGGATCCCGGTGCGCGCCTCGAGCAGCGCGCGCAGCTGCGCGAGCGCGTCG
>CAZQYK010000254.1:0-2930 GCA_964597285.1 uncultured Spirochaetales bacterium | reverse complement strand
GCGGTGCGGCGCCCGCCGCTTGCCGCCGGGCTGCGCGCGCGCGGTAGGCGCGTGCGCGCGCAGCGCGCCGCGGAGCGGAGCGCTCGCGCGCCGGATTCGGCGCCCGGGCCGCGGCTGCCGACGCGCGCAGCGGCAGCGCGTGCGCAGCCGATTCCCCGCCCCGGGACGTCCCGTGCGCGGGACGCGGGCCTCGCCGCGTGCCCGGGAGGCGGGCGCGCTTCCGGTATGCTGCGGCCCTGCCCGCGCCGACAGGAGCCCCGATGCCCGGCCATCCGACCCGTCCCGAGATCTCGCTGATGGACGGCCGCTTCTACGCCGACGACCCCCACGAGCACTTCGCGTGGATGCGCCGCCACGCGCCGGTCTACTGGGACGAGTCCAGTCGGGTCTGGGGCATCACGAAGCACGCCGACCTGCTGGCCTGCTCGAAGGACTCGGAGACCTTCTGCAACCGCTTCGGAATGCGCCCGGACGCGCCGGCGGTGCCGTCGATGATCAACTTCGACGGCGACTACCACAAGCGCCGCCGCAACCTCGTGAACCGCGGCTTCACGCCGCGCCGCGTCGCCGACCACGAGCCCCGGATCCGCGCGATCTGCGCGGGCCTGATCGAGGCCGCGCGCGAGAAGGGCCGGATCGACTTCGTCCGCGACGTCGCCGCACCGCTGCCGATGATCGTGATCGGCGACATGCTCGGCGTGCGTCCGGAGGACCGCGACCGGCTGCTGCGCTGGTCCGACGACCTGATCACCGGGCTGTCGCTCTCTGCGCCGCCCGAGGCGATCGCGGCGACCGCACGCGCCGCGCTCGAGTACGCGGCCTACTGTGCCGAGGTGATCGCCGACCGCCGCGCGCGGCCCCCGGCCGACGACCTGATGAGCGTCCTCGTGCACGCCGAGGTCGACGGCGAGCGCCTCGACGACGAGGCGCTCCAGCACGAGTCGCTGCTGATCCTGGTCGGCGGCGACGAGACCACGCGCCACGTGATCACCGGCGGGATGGTCCAGCTGCTGCGGCACCCCGACCAGCGCCGCAAGCTCGCGGCGAACCCCGCCGCGATCCCGACCGCCGTCGAGGAGATGCTGCGCTGGGTGACGCCGATCCAGAACATGTCGCGCACCGTCACGCGCGACGTCGAGCTGCGCGGGCAGCGGCTGCGCGAGGGCGACAAGATCGTGCTGCTCTACCCGTCGGGGAACCGCGACGAGGAGGTCTTCGAGGACCCGTTCCGCTTCGACGTCTCGCGCGACCCGAACCCGCACCTGGCGTTCGGCGGGTACGGCGCGCACTTCTGCCTCGGCTCGTCGCTGGCGCGGCTCGAGCTGCGGGTGATGTTCGAGGAGCTGCTCGGGCGCGTGCAGGAGTTCGAGCCGTGCGGCGACGGGCGACCGCCGTACCGCAACTCGAACTTCATCACCGGCATCGAGGAGCTGCCGGTGATCCTGCGCTGACCCGGACCGCCCCGGCTACGGGTGCTGTCCGATCGGGTCGCGGAACGTGAAGCGGGCCGGCACGCCGACGAGCGGGCCGATCGGCTTCGTGATCTCGGTGGGGCGGGTCAGCGCCATGATCGGAGCCACCGGGAACACGTAGACGAGCGTCCCGAGCACGGTCATCGTCAGCCCGATCGGGCGCAACACGAGCACGTCGAACACCATCGGCACGGCAGACGGGTCGTCGTCGACCTCCGACAGGGGGCTCGCCGCGAGGGCGGACGTGGCGTGACCGAGCACGAGGCCCGCGATCGCCAGCGCAGCGACGAAAGAGCGGAACCGGTTCAGCATCGCAGAGCTCTCCTTCGGGAATGAGACGCGTCCACCCTTATCGTCCGCCGCGCGCGCGAGTTGACGGTCCCCGGCGCCGCCGCGCGGGCGGGCGGCGAATCGCGCGCCGGCGCGGCGCGTTGCGCGCGGGGCTGCGCGCCCCAGAGCCCGGGCCGCCGCGCCGCGCTACTCGGGCCAGTCGGGCCAGTCGCGCGCGACCGACAGCTTCCAGGCCGGGCGGCGCCGCTCGAGCCACGCGCGCACGCCCTCGATCGCGTCCTCGCGCCCCATCAGGTGGCGGTGCAGCGCGGTCTCCTTGCGCTCGACGTCGGCCGGCGCGAGCGCGGCGCTCTCCCACAGCAGGCGCTTCGTCACCGCGACCGACAGCGGCGCCGCGTTCTCGGCGATGTCGCGCGCGATCGCGAGCGCGGTCGGCAGCACGTCGGCGGCCGCGACGACGCGCGACGCGACGCCGAGCGCCGCCGCCTCGTCGCCGGAGAACTTGCGGCCGGTCAGCAGCAGGTCGGCCGCGCGCGCGAGCCCGACGATGCGAGGGAGCGTGTAGTGCGCGTCCGCGTCGGGCATCACGCCGCGGCGCACCTGCACGACGCCGTACTTCGCGTCGCGCGCGACGATCCGCAGGTCGCACTGGAGCGCCATCGTCAGGCCGAGGCCGATCGCGTGGCCGTTCACGGCGGCGATCACCGGCTTGCGGATCGCGAAGGCCGGCGGGTCGAAGGCCGCGGCGCTGAAGCCGGCGGCGTCGTCGGGCGCGGCGAAGGTCGCGTCGCCGGCGCCGAGGTCGGCGCCGACGCAGAACGCGTCGCCGGCGCCGGTGAGCACGACGGCGCGGATCGCGTCGTCGGCGTCGCAGCGGCGGTAGGCGGCGCCGAGCGCCGCGCCCATCGCGCCGCTGAACGCGTTCTGCCGCTCGGGCCGGTCGAGCGTCACGAGCGCGACCCCGTCTTCGAGCTCGAAGCGGAGATCGCCGCCGCTCATGCTCCGGCGCCCGCCGACGGAGCCGGCTCGAGCTCGATCAGCGCCCGGCGGCCGAGCCGGCCGGTGAGGCGCGCGAAGACGTCGCCGATCCACATCTGCCAGCGGTACTTCGCGTGCAACGCCTCGTAGCCGCGCTCCTCGGTCTCGGCGTCGGCGACGATGCGGCCG
>CAZQYK010000253.1:0-4447 GCA_964597285.1 uncultured Spirochaetales bacterium | reverse complement strand
GTCTCCGGCGGCGTCCGCATAGGCCGCCTCGTACGCGTCGACCATCGCCTCGAGCGAGAAGCGCCGCCGCGCGCGCTCGCGGACGCGCTTGCGGTCGAGGCGCGCCGCGGCGTCGACCGAGCCGGCGAGCGCGTCGGGCGCGTCGGCGACGAAGCCGGTCGCGCCGGGCTCGACCACCTCGGGCACCGAGCCGCGCCGCGTCGCGAGCACCGGGACGCCGCGCGCGAGCGCCTCGAGCATCACGAGGCCAAAGGGCTCCTCCCACGCGATCGGGAAGAGCAGCGCCGCAGCGTCGCGGAAGAGCTCGTCCTTTCCGGCGTCGTCGACCGGCCCGACCCAGACGACGTCGCGGCCGTCGAGCTCGGGCTCGATCGCGCGCGCGAACCACTCGCGGTCCTCGCGCGTCACCGGCGCGCCGGCGAGGTGCAGCGGGCGGCCCGCGGCGCGCGCGATCCGGATCGCGGCGTCGGGGCCCTTGTGCGGCGCCATGCGGCCGAGGAAGGCGAGGTGGCGCGGCGGGCCGTCGGCGGCCGCACAGGCGTCGAAGTCGAAGCCGTACGGCACGATGCGGATCCGCGCGCGCCGCGCGAGCGGCACGTCGACGACCTGGCGGCGCGACAGCGCGGTGGCGGGCGCGTCGGGGAAGCGCTCGAGCACCCACAGGTCGTCGCGCGTGATCCCGGTGTGGAGGCTGTGGAGCACCGGGCAGCGCGCGGCCGCGGCCGCGAGCGGGATCGCCGCGCTGCCGACGTGCAGGTGCAGCAGGTCGAGCTCGGAGCTCGCGCGCAGCGCCTCGGCGAGGCTCGCGTTCAGGTACGGCTCGTAGAGGTACGCGCCGCCGGCGTCCATCGTCTCGGCGACGCCGCGCTCGACCACCGACACGAGGCGCGCCGAGGTGCGCGAGTCGCCGCTCGCGAAGAGCGTCACGTCGCGGCCGCTGCGGACGAGCGCCTCGACGAGCCCGTGCAGGTGGCGCTCGATCCCGCCGTACAGGCGCGGCGGCACCGACGCCCAGAGCGGCGCCACGATCCCGATGCGGCGCGGGGCGCTCATGGGGCGCTCCCGGCCGCGGCGTCGACGATCCGCGCCGTCAGCGCGCGCGCGTCGAAGCAGCCCTCGGCGATCGCGCGCGCGGCCTTCGCGTGCCGGGCCCAGCCGCCGGCGACGTCGCGGATCGCGTCGGCCGCCTCGTCGGGGCTCGCGAACGCGACGAGGCCCTCGCCGGTCGGCAGCAGCGGCGCGAAGCCGGTGTCCTGCACGACGACCGGGCGGCCGGCCGCGAGGTAGCACGCGCTGCGCCCGCTGAACCAGCCGACGTCGCCGCGCACGTAGCCGCCCTTCGCGACGGTCCACTCGCCCGCGGACGCCTCGACGTACGCGCGGTACGCCGCGAGGTCGGGGCACGCGCGGGCCGGGTCGACGATCCGCCAGCCGCGCGCCGCGAGCGCCTCGAGCGGGGCGCGCCGCGTGATGCCGGCGCCGATCGCGAGCTCGAGCGGCACCGGCGCGACGCGCGCCGGCAGGTCGAGGTAGGGCCCGAACTCGGCGTCCTTCTGCCCGTACGAGCGCCCGCCCCACGCGACGTCGCCGTAGCTGGTCCAGTTCATCACGGTCGTGAACGCGTCGCCGCGCGCGGCGTCGGGGCGCCACTGGTCGAGCGCGATCGGCTTGCGCATCGGGCGCCACGCGTGGCCGGTGTCGGGCACGCGGCCGGCCGCGGCGGCCTCGGCGAGGCGCTCGCCGTACGAGAAGTGCAGGTCGTGTGCGTCGAGGTGCGCGCGGAAGGCCGGATCGCGCACGGCGCGGATCTGCGTGTACACCGGATCGGTGTCGACGTAGGCCAGGCGCGGGATCGCGCGGTAGCGCGACGGGTCGCCGACGCCGCTCGACACGTTCACGAGCAGGTCCGCGCCGGCGAGCCACGCGCGCCGCCTCGCGTCCGGCATCCCGAACCAGCGCTCCGGGAAGGTCTCGCCGCGAGGCCCCGAGCCGCCCGGGAAGCGGTAGGCCCAGCGCTCCTCGAGCCCGAAGGCCGCCATCACTGCGGCGACGTGGGCCGCGTTCGCGTCGCCGGCGCGGCCGAGGCCGCGCGACCGTGCGTCGTAGGGCCACTGCTCGGAGTCCTCGAGGTAGAGCACGTCGTGGCCCTGTGCGCGCAGCCCGAGCAGGTACTGGACGTAGTCCCACGCGACGCCGCCGAGCGGGTACTGTCCGATCAGCCCGGACACCGCGACGCGCAGCCCGCTCATCCGACGGGGCCTCCGAGGGCCAGCCGCGCGCTCATGCGAGACCCCCGAGCACGGCCGCGAGGTCCGTGTCCGGGCCCATCGCGACGCGCTCGATGCGGAAGCGGTCGGGAACCGGAAGCGCCACCGGCGCGCCGCGGTAGGTGAACGCCGCGCGATAGCCGGCTGCGGCCGGCTGGTCGCGGTCGGCATCGGGGCCCGGGTCGCCGTACGGGAACGCGATCGTCTCGACCGGCGCGCCGAGCCCGGCCTCGAGCGCGGCACGCGAGCGCGCGAGCTCGTCGGCGCGCGCGGCCGCGTCGAGCGAGGAGAACGCGCGGTGCGAGCCCGCGTGCGACTGGATCGAGACGCCGCCGTCGCGCAGCGCGCGCAGGTCGTCCCAGTCGCAGATCTCCTCCTCGGGCTCGACGCCGCGGTCGAAGTCGTTGCGGCCGCCGACGTAGTCGGTCGGCACGAAGAGCACGCCCGGCGCGTCGAAGTGGCGCAGCCACGGCAGCGCCGCGCTGCGCATCGAGCGGTAGCCGTCGTCGAAGGTCAGAAGCGACGAGCGCTCGGGCAGGCTCGCGGGGTCGTCGAGGCCGGCGAGGAAGCGCGCGAGGTCGATCGGCGGCCAGCCCCGGTCGCGCAGCTCGGCGAGGAAGCTCGCGAAGGTCGACTCGGGCACGTAGAACCACGACGCCCAGCCGCGCGGCGGCGGCGGCGGCGCGCCGATCTTGTGGAAGCCGAGGATCGCGACCCGCCGCGCCACGCCGCTACCCCGCCGCCCGCTCGAGCAGGCGCGGCACGACGCGCGCCGCGTCGAAGCGCTCCTCGGCGAGCGCGCGCGCGAGCCGGCACTGGCGCGGGTAGTCGGCCTGCACCGCGTCGAGCTGGCGCGCCGCCTCGTCGAGCGTCGAGAAGCGGAAGAGCCCCGCGGCGTCGGGCAGGATCTCCGACGGGCCGGTGTGCTGCACGACCGCGGGCTTGCCGCTGGCCAGGTAGCAGAGCGTGCGGTCGCTGACCCAGGCGTTCTGGAGCCTGACGCACGAGGGCTTCGCGGCGCTCCACTCGCCGCGCGACGCGCGCAGGTAGCGCTGGTAGGCCTCGGGCGTCGGCAGGTCGTCGTGGGCCTCGCGCACGCGCCAGCCGCGCTTCTCGAGGTCTTCGCGCTGCTCGCGCGCGTCGCCGAGCGAGAGCGCGAGCTCGAGCGGCGCCGCGCTGCGGCGCGGCAGGTCGAGGAAGGGGAGGAAGCCGGTGCGCTTGTCGTTCGCGTAGCCGCCTTCGCCGTCGTCGACCCAGTAGTCGTACATGATCCAGTTCGAGACGGTCGTGAACGGCGCGTCGTCGGCGGCCGGCGCGACCGGCCACGACGGCAGGTGGACGCAGGGCGGCGTGTACTCCCAGCGCAGCCCGGCGTCGGGGAAGCGCGCGCCGGGCCGCCCGACGGTCTCGCCGATCGAGAAGTAGACGTCGTGCGGGGCGATCTCGAGCTGGCCGCGGCTCGCCCACAGCTGGCACAGGCCCGGGTCGATGTCGAGCAGCGCGCGGCGCCGGAAGCGCGCGACGAGCGCCGCCGGGCCGTAGGCCATGTCGAGCAGCAGGTCGGCCTCGGCGGCGGCGTCGAGGTCGAGGCAGTCCGGCGCCGCGCCGGCCGGCAGCGGCGCGTCGCGGTCCGACGCGAGCGCGAGCGCGTCGCCGAGCCCGAAGCCGGCGAGCCGCTCGCGCAGCGCCCGCGCGCGCGCCGCGGTGCGCTCGGCGGGCTTCCGAGGCGACGCGAGCTCGAGCCAGACGACGCGGCAGCCGGCGTCGCGCAGCCCGAGCGCCCAGTTCAGGTAGACCCAGAAGTGCCCGGCCGCGGTCGGCGCGTGCAGCGTGCGCGCGAGCAGGCACACCGCGCTCACGTGAGCTGGCCCTCCTTCACCGCGAGGCGCACGTCGCAGTGGCGCAGCGTGCTCGGGCGATGCGCGATCACGAAGGTCGTGCGGCCCTGCATCAGCTCCTCGACGGCCTCGACGATCCGCGTCTCGGTGTCGACGTCGACGGAGCTCGTCGGCTCGTCGAGGATCAGCAGCGGCGCGTCCTTCAGGAACGCGCGCGCGAGCGCGATGCGCTGGCGCTCGCCGCCCGAGAGGGTCAGGCCGCGCTCGCCGACGAGGCTCTCGTAGCGGTGGGGCAGCCGCGACACGAAGTCGTGCGCGTCGGCCATCCGCGCCGCGGCCTCG
>CAZQYK010000252.1:0-11924 GCA_964597285.1 uncultured Spirochaetales bacterium | reverse complement strand
CCGCGAGCTGCGCGCGATGGGCATCGACGTGGACTACGCGCCGGTGCTCGACGTGGACACCAATCCCGAGAACCCGGTGATCGGCGACCGCTCGTTCGGCGCCGACCCGCGCCGCGTCGGCGAGCTCGGCGCGGCCTTCGTGCGCGGCCTCCACGCCGCCGGCGTCGGCGCGTGTGGCAAGCACTTCCCCGGCCACGGCGACACGTCGGTCGACAGCCACGAGGCGCTGCCGTGGGTCGAGCACGACCTCGCGCGGCTGCGCGCGGTCGAGTGGCCGCCCTTCGCCGCGGCGATCGCCGCCGGCGTCGGCGCCCTGATGAGCGCGCACGTGATGGTGCCGGCGCTCGACGAGCATCACCCCGGAACGCTCTCGCCGGCGATCCTCGGGCGCCTGCGCGACGAGCTCGGCTTCGACGGCGTCGTCTTCAGCGACGACGTCGAGATGAAGGCGGTGGCCGAGCGCTACGCGCCGGCCGAGATCGCGGTGCTCGGCATGCGGGCCGGCGTCGACGCCTTCCTCGCTTGCCGGCGGCCCGAGGTCACGCTCGAGATCTACCGCGGCATCGTGCAGGGCGTCGAGCGCGACGAGATCGCGCACGAGACGCTGCTCGCGGCCGAGCGCCGCGTGCTCGCGTGGCGCGAGCGCTTCTGGCGCCCGGTGCCGCCGCCGGCTGCGCTGCGCGAGGTCGGCTGCGAACGGCACGTCGCGCTCGCGCGCGAGATCGCCGAGCGGGGAGCGGAGCTCGCCTGAGGGTCGGGAGATTGCCCGCGGGCGTTCTCCCGATCGGCCGGCGGCTTGCGCCCATCCGTTGCCGCCGCCCGAAGGAACGACCGACGTCGGCATCGATGTCGATCGTCACTCAACCCCGGCGGGTTCGCGCCCGAAACCCACGTCGCAATGCCTTCCCCCGACGCCCGATCCCAGCGCAACGCGCCGGCCGACCCGGACTGGGCGCACCACGCATCGGACCTCCAGCGCTTCGGCGACCAGATCCAGCAGCGCCTCGGCGAGCGCAGCCGTCTCCTCTCGTTGCGCGCGCTCTGCGACGAGTGGTCGGATGCGGTCGCGGCGACCGCGACGCTGTGCGGCGTCGAGGTCTTCCTCGAGCTCGACGTCGGGGACGTCGACCTCGAGCAGCCGCTGCTGCTGCACCTGCGCCGGCTCCTGCTGAGCCTGCTGCGCAACGCGGTGCGCTACGGCATCGAGTCTCCCGCGGAGCGGCGCTTCCTCGGCAAGCATCGCCGCGGCACGATCCAGCTCCGCATGCGGCGCGTCGGATCCGTGCTCGAGGTGCTCGTCGAGGACGACGGCCGCGGCTGGCAGGACGCGCTCGCGGCCGCGTCGGCCCGACGGGGGGGTGCTGCGGCGGCCGCGGATTGCGCGACGGCGATCCCGTTCGAGCAGCTTGCGTTCGAGCCCGCGCTCGGAATCTCGAGCCGCGGGCCGTCGCAGGCGCAGGCCGACCTCGGCGCGCTCTCGGCGCAGGTCACCGCGTACCCGGGTGCGCCCGACACCGGCGGCAGCCTGCGGCTCGAGATGCCGATCGCGTGCGGCCGCCCCGATCGGGGCCCGGCGACTTCACGCGGCCTCGGGCGAGGCGCGCCGGCGGAGGCCTCGCGCGCCGAGCCTCCCGTGCTGGTCGTCGACGACTCGATCGCGTTCACGCTCGTCACCAGCGAGATCCTCGAGCGCGCCGGCTACCGGCTGCGCGTCGCCGGCGACGCCAGCGAGGCGCTGCGGATGCTCGGCGAGGCGGAATTCGCCGCCGTCGTCACGGACCTGCGAATGCCGCGGATGAGCGGCTTCGATCTGCTGCGCGAGATCCGCGAGCGCCCCGGCCCGAGGCTTCCGGTGGTGTTCGTGACGAGTGACGACGAGCCGGACCACGCCGAGATCGCCGAGGATCTGGAGGCCGACGGCTACGTCCTGAAGGGCGATCCGGACTACGCGAAGAACCTGCTCCTCGCCCTCGAGCGCGCGCTGTCCTGAGCGACCGCACGCGGCCGAGCGCCGCGCCCGCTAGCGGCGCCCCGGCTCCCGGAGCCCGCGCCGCACCAGCTCGTCGAGCCGCGCCTGGAAGCGCGAGCGGTCGCGCGCCGACAGCGCGGCGGGCCCGCCGGTCGCGACGCCGGCGCCGCGCAGCTGCTCCTTCAGGTCGCGCGTCGCGAGCAGCCCGCCGATCGAGTCCTCGTCGAACACGCGTCCGTCGTGGCCGAGCACGCGCGCGCCGGCCGCGAGGCAGCGCGCCGCGAGCGGGAGGTCGGCCGTCACGACGACGTCGCCGCGGCGGACCTCCGCGGCGATCCAGTCGTCGGCCGCGTCGGGCCCGCGCTCGACGACGACGAGCGCGACGCCGAGCCCCTCCGGCACCTGCATCCGCGCGTTCGCGACCAGCGTGACCGGCACGCCGTGGCGCGTCGAGACGACGTAGGTCTCGTCCTTCACCGGGCACGCGTCGGCGTCGACGAAGATCTCGAGCATCGGCGCCGCAGCTCCGCTCAGCCGAACGCCGCCGGCAGCGCGTCGCGCAGGCCGCTGACCAGGAACTCGACGGCGATCGCCGCGAGCAGCAGGCCGAAGATGCGCCCGATCACGCGCATCGCGATCTGGCCGAGCATCGCTGAGTAGCGCACCGCGAGCCAGAACAGGCCGTAGGTCACGCCGTAGACGAGCGCGCCGCTCGCGACGAGCGCGCCGTAGTGCAGCACGCTCTCGGCCTGGCTGCCGAGCACGATGCCGGTCGTGATCGTGCCGGGGCCCGCGAGCATCGGCACCGCGAGCGGCGTGATCGCGACGTCGTCCTTCGCGCTGGCCTCGCGGCGCTCCTCCGGGCTCAGGCCCCCGCGCTCACCCTGCAGCATCTCGAACGCGATCCGCAGGATCACGAGCCCGCCGGCGATCTGCAGCGCCGGGATCCCGACGCGCAGCGCGCCGAGGATCGAGCTGCCGACGAGCGAGAAGGTCGTCAGCACGACGAAGGCGACGAGGCACGCGCGCTGCGCCATCCGCAGCCGGTCGGCCGCCCCGTCGTGCGCGGTGATCGCGAGGAAGGCGGGCACCGTGCCGAAGGGGCTCAGGATCGCGAAGAGCGAGCCGAGCGCGAGAAGCGTGTAGGCGGCGACGTCCACGCCGCTACGCGCCGACGCGGACGATCTCGTAGTCTTCGATCACCGGGTTCGCGAGCAGCTTCTCGCACAGCTCGCCGAGGAGCTTGCGCGCCCCCGCCTCGTCGGCGGCGTCGAGCTCGAGCTCGAAGAGCTTCCCCTGTCGCACGCTGCGCACCGCCGCGTAGCCGAGCTGCGCGCTCGCCGTGCGGATCGCCTTGCCCTGCGGGTCGAGGACGTCGGGCTTCAGCGTCACGTGCACCAGGGCCTTCACTCGGGATCCTCCTCGGGGCCGGCGAGAGCGGGCGAGCTCTCGAATATCGAGTCGACGTGGCTAGTCCCGCGCTCGTGCCTCAACGCGCGCTCGACCTCCTCCTTCGACAGCACGCGCGCGATCTCCGGGTCGCCGAGCACGCGCTCGCACAAGGAGCCGCCGCGGTCCCAGGTGTCCATCGCGTGCTTCTGGACCAGCGCGTAGGCGTCCTCGCGCGTCAGGTCCTTCGAGGTCAGCTCGAGCAGCAGCGTGCCGCTGAACGCGAGCCCGCGCGTCAGCTCGAGGTTCTCGCGCATCCGTTCCGGGAACACGACCAACGTCTCGACGAGACCGGCGAGCCGGTGCAGCATGAAGTCGGTGATCGTGCAGGCGTCGGGGAAGACGATGCGCTCGACCGACGAGTTGCTGATGTCGCGCTCGTGCCAGAGCGCCTGGTTCTCGAGCGCGGCCGCCGCGTAGCCGCGCACGACCCGCGCGAGCCCGCTGACGTTCTCGAGCCGCCACGGGTTGCGCTTGTGCGGCATCGCCGACGAGCCCTTCTGGCCGGCGCCGAACTCCTCCTGCACCTCGCGCACCTCGGTGCGCGCCAGGTGCCGCAGCTCGACCGCCAGCTTCTCGCAGCTCGACGCGACCAGCGCGAGCGCGCCGACGAAGGCCGCGTGGCGGTCGCGCTGCACGACCTGGGTCGCCGCCGGCTCGAAGCCGATGCCGAGCCGCGCGCACACCGCCTCCTCGACCTCGGGCGGCAGGTGCGCGAAGGTGCCGACCGCGCCCGAGATCTTGCCGACCGCGGCCTCGGCGAGCGCGCGCTCGAGCCGCTCGCGCTGGCGCCGCATCTCCTCGGCGTAGACGAGCAGCTTCAGACCGAAGGTCGTCGGCTCGGCGTGCACGCCGTGAGTGCGGCCGATGCAAGGCGTGTGCTGGAACTCGCGCGCGCGACGCACGAGCACGCGGCGCAGCCGCTCGACGCCGTCGCGCAGCAGCACGCCGGCGTCGCGGATCTGCAGCGCGAGAGCGGTGTCGAGCACGTCGCTCGAGGTCATGCCGTGGTGCACGAAGCGCGACTCGGGCCCGACGTGCTCGGCGACGTTCGTCAGGAACGCGATCACGTCGTGGCGCACGCGCGCCTCGATCTCGGCAACGCGCGCAGGGTCGACCGCAGCGCGCTCGCGGATCACCGCGAGCGCCTCGGCCGGCAGCTCGCCGCGCTCGGCCTGCACCTCGCAGACGGCCAGCTCCACCTCGAGCCAGCGGGCGTACTTGCCCTGCTCGGTGAAGATCCCGGCCATCTCGGGCCGCGCGTAGCGCTCGATCACGTCGGCCGCCCCGCCCTCACGCTCCGGCCCGCAGGAACACGTAGAAGAGCATCATGTAGTACATCACCGGGATCGCGAGCAGCGGCGAGTCGATGCGGTCGAGCACGCCGCCCATGCCGGGCAGTAGCGCGCCGGCGTCCTTCACCTGCGCGTCGCGCTTGAGCAGGGACTCCACGAGGTCGCCGACGATCGCCACGACCGAGAGGATGACGCCGAACCCGAGTGCGGCCAACCAGCCGAGCGCGGCCGAGAGCCCGGGCCACCACAGCTCGAAGATCCCCTTGAAGAGCAGGCCGCAGAGCGTGCCGCCGACGACGCCGCCGATCGCGCCCTCGACGGTCTTTCCGGGGCTGATGCGCGGCGCGAGCTTGTGGCGGCCGTAGGCTCGGCCGGCGAAGTACGCCCCGGCGTCGCTCCAGACGACGACGGCGAGCGTGAACACCAGCAGGAACGCGCCCGAGTCCTCGACGATGTCGAGCCGGCTCGCGGTCTCTTCGCCGTAGCGAGCGAGCATCACGCGGTGGAACTCGCGCAGCACCACCGCGTGCGACAGCAGCCAGCCGATGTAGAAGATCCCGAAGAAGGTGCCGGAGATGCTCGCGAGCGCCTCGGTGATCTGGCGCCGCCCGAGCTGGAGGATCATCACGACGAGCAGCGTCACCGTCATCAGCACGGTCGCGTGGTACTCGTTGCCGACGTAGGCGACGATCGGCAGCGCGGCGCCGGCCGCGAGCCCGAAGCCGGAGATCGGGTGCGCGCCCTTGTCCTCGATCAGGCCGTAGAGCTCGCGCTGCGCGAGCAGGATCACGACGATCACGGTGCCGAGCACCCACAGCCCGCCCTGCGCGATCGCGAAGAGCACCCAGGGCACGAGCACCGCCGCCGTCAGCAGCCGCGTCTGCAGGTCGCTCAGCCGGCGCCGCGATCCCCCGCCGTCGGGGTCCTGTGTCGCCGGGCGCGGGTGCACCGGCTCGCGCCGGCCGCTGAGGGGCTCGCTCACGGCGACGGCTCCCGCGCCGCGCGGCCGGTGTGGCCGAAGCCTCCGGCCCCGCGCGCGGTCGCGTCGAGCTCGTCGACCTCGACGAAGCCGACGTCGGCCACCGGCGCGACGACGAGCTGCGCGATGCGCTCGCCGCGGCGCAGCGTCACCGGCTCCCGGCCCGCGTTCAGCACGATCACCTGCAGCTCGCCGCGGTAGTCGGCGTCGATCGTTCCGGGCGCGTTCGGAAGCAAGAGCCCGTACTTCAGCGCCAGGCCGCTGCGCGGTCGCACCTGGCCCTCGTGGCCCGGCGGCAGCGCGATCGCGATGCCGGTCGGCACGAGCGCGCGCGCGCCGGGCTCGAGCACCAGCGCGTCGTCGAGCGCGGCGTGCAGGTCGAAGCCGGCCGAGCCCGGGGTGGCCCGGGCCGGCAGCGGCAGGTCGCGCGCGCCCGGCAGACGCGTGATCCGCACCGTGACGCGCGCGCCCTCGGGCATCGGCCTACGAGGCGGACGCCGCGTCGGCCAGCGCCTCCTTGCGCGAGAGCCGGATCCGGCCCGACGGGTCGATCTCGATGCACTTCGCGAGCACCTCGTCGCCCTCGCTGACCACGTCGGTCACCTTCTCGACGCGTCCCTCGGCGAGGTGGCTGATGTGGATCAGCCCGTCCGTGCCGGGGAAGATCTCGACGAACGCGCCGAAGTCGGTGATGCGCTTGACCTTGCCGAGGTAGACGCGGTCGAGCTCCGCCTCCTGCGTCAGCTCGGTGACCATGCCCACGGCCAGGTCGAGCGCGTCGGTGTCGGGCGAGAAGATCGTCACGGTGCCGGAGTCGTCGATGTCGATCTTCGTGCCGGTGGCGTCCTGGATCCCGCGGATCACCTTGCCGCCGGGCCCGATCACGTCGCGGATGCGGTCGGGCTTGATCATGATCATCTTCACCCGCGGCGCGTAGCGCGACAGCTCGGCGCGCGGCTGGAAGTCGACCAGCTCGCCGGCCGTCTCCTTCTGCATGCAGTCGAGGATGTGCAGCCGCCCCGCACGCGCCTGGTCGAGCGCCCGCTCGAGCACCTTCCAGTCGACGCTGCGGATCTTGATGTCCATCTGCAGCGCGGTGATGCCCTCGCGGGTGCCGGTGACCTTGAAGTCCATGTCGCCGAGGTGGTCCTCGTCGCCGAGGATGTCGGAGAGGATCGCGACGCGGTCACCCTCCTCGATGAGACCCATCGCGATGCCGGCTACCGGCGCCGCGAGCGGCACGCCGGCGTCCATCAGCGACAGCGTCCCGCCGCAGACGGTCGCCATCGACGACGAGCCGTTCGACTCGAGCGTCTCGGACACGATGCGGATCGTGTACGGGAAGCTCTCGGCCTCGGGCAGCACCGCGGCCAGCGCGCGCTCGGCGAGGTGGCCGTGCCCGACCTCGCGCCGGCCCGGACCGCGCTGCATGCGCGCCTCGCCGACCGAGAAGGGCGGGAAGTTGTAGTGCAGGTAGAAGGGCTTGTCCTTGCGCTCGGTCAGCGCGTCGATCGTCTGCGCGTCGGACTTGCCGCCGAGCGTCGTGAAGACGAGCGCCTGCGTCTCGCCGCGCGTGAAGAGCGCGACGCCGTGCGGGCGGGGAATCGGCCGCACCTCGCACGCGATCGGCCGGATCTCGTCGCTGCGGCGCCCGTCGATCCGGACGCCGTCGTCGAGGATGCGCTTGCGCATCAGCTCCGAGCGCAGGTCGTGCAGGATGCCCTTCACCGCGCCGCCGAGCTCGCGCAGGCCGGCCTGGCGCTCCTCGACGGCGGCGAGCGTGTCGAGCTTCGCCGGCTCGTCGCGGTACGGCGCGACGAAGCTCTCGAGCACCTCCTTCTCGACCGCAGCGATCGCGTCGTAGCGCTCGTGCTTCGCGCGGATCTGCACCGCGGCGGCGAGCTTCTGCTCGGCCTGGGCGCGCACCTTCACGGCGAGCTCGCTGCGGTCGGGCGGCGGCTTCATCTCGATCTTCGGCACGCCGACGCGGGCCACGAGGTCGTCGATCGACGCGATCGCCGCCGTGATCTCCTCGTGCGCGCGCTTCAGGCCCGCGAGCACCTCGGCTTCGGGCACCTGCTTCGCGCCGCCCTCGACCATCACGATCGCGCCGCGGCTGCCGCACACGACCAGGTCGAGGTCGCCCTCGGCGCTCTGCTCGGGGGTCGGGTTGATCACCCAGACGTCGTCGGCGCGGCCGATGCGCACGGCCGCGATCGGGCCGAGGAAGGGGATCTCCGAGATCGACAGCGCCGCCGACGCGCCGATGAAGGCCGGGATGTCCGGCGTGTTCTGGCCGTCGGCCGAGAGCACCGTCGCGATGATCTGCGTCTCGTCGCTGTAGCCGTCGGCGAAGAGCGGACGGATCGAGCGGTCGATGAAACGCGACACGAGGACCTCGCGGTCCGACAGGCGCCCCTCGCGCTTGAAGAATCCGCCCGGGATCTTGCCCGCCGCCGAGGTCTTCTCGACGAAGTCGACGACGAGCGGGAAGAAGTCGATGCCCGGCCGCGGGTCGGCGTGGGTGGCGGTGACGAGAACGACCGTCTCGCCGTAGGTGACGACGGCGGCGCCGTGCGCCTGCTTGGCCATGCGGCCGGTCTCGATCGACATCGGTCGGCCACCGAAATCGAAGCTGACGGTGGTGGGTTGGAACCAATAGTTCGGCATGTTTCCTCTTGCATCTCTTCCCGGACGGCGACCGCGCGATCTGCGCGGGGTCCGGGAGTTCGGGGGCGACGCTTGGGGTCGGTCCGGAGACGCGCGGGGAATGCGGAATCTGTGATGCGCGAAGCGTCCTGGGGCAGGCCCTGGGACGTGTTCGCGTATGACGGACTTCCGCATTCCACGACGACGTCTCCCCTGTGGCGTGGAGCCACGTCGCCCGGAGTGGTCGAGCGCCGCAGGAATCCCTAGCGGCGCAGCCCCAGTTTCTCGATCAGTGAACGGTATCGGTCGGGCTCGTTCCTCCTCAGGTAGTTCAGGAGGCGTCGGCGCTGACTCACCAGCTTGAGCAGCCCGCGGCGCGAGTGGTGGTCCTTCGCGTGGACCTTGAAGTGCTCCGAGAGGCCGTTGATCCGCTCCGTGAGCAGGGCCACCTGCACCTCGGACGAGCCGGTGTCCGACTCGTGGGTCCGGTGCGCGTCGATGGTGCTGCGCTTGGTCGTGCTGGCGATCAACTCGGCTCCCTGACGTTCTCGGATGCGCCGTCTTTCGTCTGAACCTGGAAAACGCAGGATTCTTGCAGAGCTAGCGGGGCCCCGCAAACGGCTCGAGCACGCGCAGCGGCCGGAGCCGCCGCCCGGGCAGGCGCTCGAGCACCGCGACGACCCGGCCCGAGCCGTCGTGACCGACGACGCGGGCGCCCGGGGCGTCGGCCGGCACGTCGGCGGTGATCTCCGAGCCGTGGGCGATCGCCTCCACTTCGTGGGGTTCGAGCCTCAGGGCCGGCAGCCCGAGCGCGTCGAGCGGCGACAGGAGCCGGCGCTCGATCGCCCCGGCCGCGGCCTCCTCGCGCAGCGCTTCGGGAGTGCAGGCCTGGGCCAGCCCGAACGGGCCGCTGCGCGTGCGGCGCAGGTCGGCCAGGTGCGCGCCGCAGCCGAGCCGCGCGCCGAGGTCGGCCGCGAGCACGCGCACGTAGGTGCCGCCCGAGCAGCGCACCTCGATTTCGAGGTGCGGCGGCTGGTACTTGCGCAGCTCGAAGCGGTCGATGCGCACCGGCTTCGGCTCGCGCTCCACCTCGACGCCCTCGCGCGCGAGCTTGTGCAGCGGCACGCCGTCCTTCTTGACCGCGCTGAACATCGGCGGCACCTGATGCAGCTCGCCGACGAAGCGCGCCATCGCGTCGAGCACGAGGGCCTCGTCGGGCCACGCGCCCTCGTGGCGGCGCAGCACGCGGCCCTCGGCGTCGAGCGTGTCGGTCTCGACGCCGAGCCGGATCGTGCCCTCGTAGACCTTGTCGCGGTCGACGACGTAGGGCACGAGCTTCGTCGCCGCGCGCACCGCGAGCGGCAGCACGCCGGTCGCGAGCGGGTCGAGCGTCCCGAGGTGGCCGACCCGCCGCGTGCCGAGCCAGCCGCGCGCCGCGTCGACGACGTCGTGCGAGGTCCAGCCCGACGGCTTGTCGACGACGAGGAAGCCCGACGGCCCGGGCGGCTCCGCGCCGCGGCGCCTAGCTCTCCTCGCCATCTCCGCTCTCCTTCGACGCTGTCTCGCCGTGCGGCGCCGAGGGGTCGCGGACCACCTCGCGCAGCACCGAGAGCGTCCTGCCCGCCAGCACGAAGGAGGGATCGTAGCGGAAGCGCAGCTCCGGCATCCGCCGCAGCGGCAGCGCGCGCGCCGCGCGGCGGCGCAGCAGCGGCGCCGCGCTCTCGAGCCCCCGCTGGACCGCCTCGATGCGCTCCGGCGACGCTCCCTCGTCGACGTCGAGCGCGCTCCAGAACACGAGCGCGTGCGACAGGTCCGGCGCGACGTCGGCGCGCACGAGCGTCACGAGCGCGACGCGCGGGTCGGTGACCTCGCGACGCAGCAGGTTCGCGAGCTCGGCGAGCAGCTGCGAGGCGATGCGCTCCCCGCGTCGCGACATTCAGTCCTCGCTCTCTTCGTCGTCGCCGTCGTCGTCCCCGTACGGATCCCACGGCTCCTCGTCGTGCGGGAGGTCGACGACCTCGATCTCGGCCGACAGCACGCGTGCCATGTGCAGGTCCTCGATGAATCGACCGGCCCGCTCGAGCAGCGCCCGCACCGACGCCTCGTCGGCGCCGGCCGCGGCCAGCCCGAGCGCGACGTACTGCCAGGTGTCCTGTCCGCCGATCTCCGAGACCGAGAGGTTGAAGCGGTTGCGCAGCCGACGCACGATCGAGCGCACGACGCCGCGCTTGGCCTTGAGCGACTGCGCGCCCTCGACGTGCAGCTCGACGACGCTCGCGCCAACGATCATTCGAGCGTCGCCGGCTTCTCCTCGATCACGTAGGTCTCGATGACGTCGCCGATCTTCACGTCGTTGTAGCCATCGATGCCGATGCCGCACTCGAAGCCGGTGTTGACCTCGCGCGCGTCGTCCTTGAAGCGCTTCAACGATCCGATGCGGCCCTCGTAGATCTGGACGCCGTCGCGCAGCAGCCGGCAGGGGCTGTTGCGCCGCACCTGACCCTCGGAGACGTAGCAGCCGGCGATCGTCCCGACCTTCGGCACGGTGAAGGTCTCGCGCACTTCGGCGCGGCCCTCGAACTTCTCGGTGATCGTCGGCGGCAGCAGGCCGGCCATCGCCAGACGCACGTCGTCGACGACCTCGTAGATCACCTGGTAGGTGCGGATCTCGACGCCCTGCCCTTCGGCCGCGCGCCGCGCCGCGGGATCGGGCCGGACGTGGAAGCCGACGATGATCCCCTCGCTCGCCTTCGCGAGCATCACGTCGGTCTCGGTCACCGCGCCGACACCGGCGAGCAGCACGTCGACCTTCACCTCGTCGGTCGAGAGCTTCAGCAGCGAATCGCGCAGCGCCTCGACCGAGCCCTGGGTGTCGGCCTTGATCACGACCTGGAGCTCCTTGACGCCGCCGCCCCCGGCCTGCGCGAAGAACTCCTCGAGCGACACGCGCGGCGCTCCGGCGGGCGGCCGCTCGCGCTGCTCGGACTCTCGATGCGAGACGATCTCCTTCGCGACGCGCTCGCTCTCGACGACGTGGAAGGTGTCGCCGGCGTCGGGCACCGCGTCGAGCCCGGTGATCTGCACGGGCTTGGACGGCCCGGCCTCCTTGTGGCGCTGCGCGTTCTCGTCCTCCATCGCGCGCACGCGGCCCCAGCAACGCCCCGTCACGACGATGTCGCCGGTGCGCAGCGTCCCACCCTGCACGAGCACGGTCGCGACCGGGCCGCGCCCCTTGTCGAGCTGCGCTTCGATCACGACGCCCGACGCGCGCTGCATCGGATCGGCCTTCAGCTCGAGCACCTCGGACTGGAGCTGCACCATCTCGAGCAGCTTCTCGAGCCCGGTGCGCTTGGTCGCCGAGACCTCGACGCTGATCACGTCGCCGCCGAACTCCTCGGGCACCAGCTCGTGCTCCATCAGGCGCTGACGCACCTGCTGGGGGTTCGCGCCCGGCAGGTCGCACTTGTTGATCGCGACGACGATCGGCACGCCGGCGGCCTTCGAATGCTCGATCGCCTCGATCGTCTGCGGCATCAGGCCCTCGGTCGCCGCGACGACGAGGATCACGAGGTCGGTCAGGTTC
>CAZQYK010000251.1:0-6725 GCA_964597285.1 uncultured Spirochaetales bacterium | reverse complement strand
AACGCGTCGCGCAGCGCCGCCTGCGCGCGTGCGGCGACGAGCGCGCGCGCCGCGACGCGCCGCGCCGGACCCGGCGCCGGTGCGACGCGCGACGCCTCCTCGGCGAAGCGCGCGTCGAACTCGTCGCGGTGGAGGAACCCGTCGACGAGCCCGGCCTCGCGCGCGGCCGCGGCGCCGAGCGCGCCGCGGTCGACGAGCGCGCGCACCGCGTCGGCGTCGAGTCCGCGCCCGGCCGCGATGCCGCCGACCAGCTCTTCGAACGCGTCGTCGAGGATCTCCTCGAGCTGCTCGCGCTGCTCGTCCGACATCGCGTCGCGGGTCAGCAGCTCGGCGGCGGTCTTGTGGCTCCCGACCCGCACGACCTCGGGCCGCACGTCGAGGCGCGCGAGCAGCTCGCGCAGGTAGAATGCGCCGGCGCGCAGCCCGAGCAGCGACACGCGCCCGGTCTCCGGGATCCAGATCCGGTCCGCGGCCGACGCGAGGTAGAGCGACTCGAGGTCCAGGCTCTCGGCCCACGCGAGCACGGTCTTGCCGCGCGCGCGCAGCGCGTCGAGTGCGCGACGCAGCGTCTGCGCGCGGGCGAGCCCGCCCGGCGCGCCGCGCAGGTCGAGCCAGACGCCGGCCGCACGCGGCTCGTCGGCGGCGGCGTCGAGCGCGCGCAGCACCTCGAGCAGCGACGGCGACGCGTCGCCGCCCCAGCGCGGCTGCGCGACCTCGGCGAGCGGAGACGGCAGCTCGAGCGACACGAAGAAGGAGCCGCTCCGCGGCAGCGCGCGGCGCGCGAGCCCGCGGCGCGCCCAGCGCGCGACGCCGGCGCCGACCCGTCTCGCGCTCTTGCCGGGCGCGCCCATCAGCTGCGGCGCTTCCGGCTCCGACGCAGGTAGTCGACCATCAAGAACGAGCCGAGCGACTCGGGGCTCGTGAAGAACGCGCGGCCGCGGTTGATCTGGGTCATCCGCTCGACGAAGCCGACGAGCTCCGGCGCGTCGTCGAGCATGAAGGTGTTGATCGTGACGCCCTGGCGCGTGATGCGCCGCGCCTGCTTCAACGTCTCGGCCACCGCGTGGGGCGACACGCCGCCGAAGCCCATCGGCCACTCGACGCGCAGCTCGCGTCCGCGGTAGTAGGCGGTCGGCTGTCCGTCGGTGACGACGAGCACCTGCGGGCTCGCCGAGGGGTGCTTCGCGATCAGCCGCTCGGCGATCATCAGCCCCTCCTGGAGGTTCGTGAACGGGTCGCCCATGTCCCAGCTCACCTCGGGCAGCTCGGCGGGCCGCAGCTCGCGCGCGCGCGTCGAGAAGCCGACAACGAAGAAGTGGTCGCGCGGGTGGCGCGTGCGCACGAGGTGGTCGAGCGCGAGCGCGACGCGCTTCGCGGCCGGGAAGCGCCCGGCCCACGACATCGACCAGCTCATGTCGAGCAGCAACACGGTCGTCGTCTGCGTCGTCGAGTCGCGCTCGCGCAGCGCGAAGTCGTCGACCTCGAGCGGAAGCGGCAGCGGCAGCGGGCGGCCGGGCGCCGCGCGCGCGTGGCGCCGGGCGGCGCCGATCAGCGTGCGCACGACGTCGAGGTCGAGCGGGTCGCCGAACTCGAAGGGCTTGGTCTCGTCGGGCCGCGGCAGCGACGCGCCGCGCGCGTCGACCTCGTGCGCGCCCGGCCGGTCGCGGTGCAGGCTCGCGTAGACCTCGGCGAGCGCCTGCGCGCCGATGCGCCGGATCGCGCGCGGCGTCAGCTTCGGGTCGCCGCCGCGCAGGTAGCCGGCGCGCTCGAGCGCGGGCTCGAGGTCGCGCAGCAGCACGAGCGAGCGCATCGCATCGTCGCCGAGCAGGCGCCCGAGCTCCTCGGGCGAGACGCGCTCGAGCTCGCCCTCGGCGACGTCGCGCGCGAGCCGCTCGAGGTCGCACAGCCGCTCGAGCGCGTCGAGCAGCTCGCGGAACGCTCGGCCCGCGTCCGCATCCTCGAAGCGCCAGTCGCGGAATCGCTCGATCGCGTCGGCGACGTCGCGCGAGCCGGCGTGGCGGCGCTCGAGGAAGTCGTTCATCCGCTGCGACTCGAAGCCGTGCGTCTCGCGCAGCCGCCGCTGCTCGCGCCCGAGCAGCTCGTCGAGCTTGCGCGCCAGGTCGTCGCGCGCGCGGCGCGCCTCGTCGCGCAGCTCCGAGAGCAGCTCGTCGAGCCCCATCACGCGCAGGTCGAGGCCGGCGAGCTCGAAGCCGTGGCGGCGCATCCACTCGAGCGCCTCGCGCGCGTCGAGGCCCTCCATCATCAGGTTCGACAGCGCGTCGAGCGCGCGCTCCGCGTCGAGGCGGAAGGCGTCCTGCGAGCCGTCCCAGCGGCTGTAGAGCGAGACCTTCACGCGAGCGCGTAGCGGGCGCCGATCGGCCGCTCCGTCTTGTTGAGGCGGTTCGACAGGTGCAGGCCCTCGAGCACGAACTCGATCGCCGACGCGAGCCGCGCCGGCTCGTCGCCGCCGGCGAGCTTCGACGCCACCTCGCGCAGCGGGCCGAGCTGCTCGAGGCCCGACAGGTACTCGCGCGACGGCATCGCCGGCGACACCTCGACCTTCCAGCCGGCCTCGAAGGCCTCGACGACCGCAGCGAGCGCCGCCGGGTCGACGCGGCGATCGAACACGACCTTGCACGCGCGCCGCCGCAGGTCGCCGACCAGCTCGTTCTCGTTCCGGTCGCCGCCGGCGTACTCGAACTCGAGCTTGCCGAGCGTCGAGGTGTCGAGCGCGTCGAGGTCTGATACGCGCGGCACCGCGCTCGGCTCGCCGCCGCGCAGCGCGCGGCGCAGCGCGTTCGCGGCGAGCGTCTCGTAGTTCGCGATCGACATCCGCACCGACACGCCCGAGGCCTGGTTCACGTCGGGGCTCGAGCGCGCCTGGAAGGTGAGCTCGGCGACGACGTCCTCCATGAAGTCGGGCACGTGGACCTCGATGCCGGCGACCACCGGCAGCTCCGCCTCCTGGCGCACGATCTCGAGCTCGAGCTCGGGAGTCGGCGGGTAGTGCGTGCGGATCTGCGCCGCGTAGCGGTCCTTGAGCGGCGTGATGATGCGCCCGCGGCTCGTGTAGTCCTCCGGGTTCGCGCTCGCGACGACGAAGACGTCGATCGGCAGCCGGATCCGGTAGCCCTTCACCTGTACGTCGCGCTCTTCCATCACGTTGAACAGACCCACCTGCACCTTCTCCGTCAGGTCGGGCAGCTCGTTGATGCAGAAGATCCCGCGGTGGGTGCGCGGCACGAGGCCGAAGTGGAGCGTCTCCTCGTCGGCGAGCGAGCGGCCCTGCGCGACCTTGATCGGGTCGACGTCGCCGATCAGGTCGGCGATCGAGACGTCGGGGGTCGCGAGCTTCTCGACGTAGCGCTCGTCGCGGTGCACCCAGGCGATCGGCGTGTCCTCGCCGCGTTCGGCGACGATCGCGCGGCCGCGCGCCGACACCGGCGCGCTCGGGTCGTCGTGGATCTCGGTGCCGGCGACGACCGGCATCCACTCGTCGAGCAGCCCGGTGAGCTGGCGGATCATCCGCGTCTTCGCCTGGCCGCGCTCGCCGAGGAAGATCAGGTCGTGGCCGCACAGGACCGTGTTCTCCACCGCCGGCACGACCGTGTCGTCGTAGCCGATCACGCCGTCGAAGAGCGGCGCACCGGATCGCAGCCGAGCGAGCAGGTTCTCGCGCATCTCGTCGCGCACGCTGCACGAGATCCAGCCCGAGCGCCGGAGCGCGGCGAGCGTGGTCGGCTTCGGGGCAGAATCGGACATGCGGCTCTCCTCGGCGGGAGCCCCACTATACAGCGCGCCCCGACGTGCGAGCGGCTACTCGCCCCAGCAGACGACGCCGGCGTCGGCGTCGATCGCGCACGCGGTGGCGCCCGACACGTCGACGTCGACGAACGCTCCGTCGGGCGCCGCGGATGTCGCGTCGGCGCCCCAGCACGCGAGCGCGCCGCCGACGCGCACGCCGCACGCCGCAGCGCTGCCGAGCGCGAGCCGGACGAACGCGCCGTCGGGCGCGTCGAGCAGGCCCGACTCCTCGGGCGGCGCGCCCCAGCAGCGCAGCGACAGGTCGTCGGCGCGGATCGCGCAGGCGTAGTCGGCCGCGACCGCGACGGCGAGATGCCGGCCGGCCGGCGGATCGCCGAGCGCGGACGCGTCGTCGCCGCTGCACGCGAGCCCGCCGTCGGCGTCGACGCTGCAGACGTCGTGATCGCCGACGTCGAGCGGCCGGGCGGCCGGCACCCACGCGCTCGGCGCCGCGGCGCTCGCGACGGGCTCGTCGCTCGCGCGCTCGAGCCGCGGCACCGGCGCCGGGCCGGAGAGCCGCACGCCGCCAGCGGTCGCGGTGAGCGCGGACGACGCAGACGCCGCGCCCGACGTCGAGCCGCCGCCCGACGGCGCCGTCAGGCAGTCCTGGATGACGTACTCGGGGAAGGGGAAGGGGGCCGGCGCGGAGCGGCTGGCCCCGTCGACCTCCCCGTCGTTGGGCGTCAGGGTCACCGTCACGACGTCGTTGACCGCCGTGAACGAAGGGTCGAGCGTCGGCGTCGTCGCGGTGACCACACTGGAGTCGGGTCTCGTGACCGTCCACAGATAAGACAGCGTCACCGGGTCTCCGTCGGCGTCGGAGGTCGTCGCGTTGACGGAGAGGGTCGCGCTCGAGCACCGCGATGGGGGCTGGATCGCCGACAGCGTGTTGATCACGGGCGGCGTGTTCGCGATCGTCACCTGAGCGGTGACCGGACCGAACGACGCGCCGTCGACGGTCGCGGTGACGGTGACCTCCCAGACCTGGTGCTTCGCCGTCGCGGACGAGGGAACCGTCTTCGTGTTGTTCATCGCGTCGACGCCGTCGCGCGTCCAGCTGAATGCGAAGGTCGGCGTGCCGCCGGTCGGCTGCGAGATCTGCGCGTTCGCGGTCAGCGGGTCGGTCGTCCGCGGATTGAAGCCCGTCGGGTGGATCGTGACCCTCAGGCCACCGGCGTCGCCAGTCGTCCCGCTCCGGCTGTCGCAGCCTCCGGCGCCCGCCAGCAACAGCAGTGCAAGCAGGCCGGCAACGGTGCGCGTCATCGAGTCTCCCCGGAGGCCATGAGCGGGGCCATTCTGACCCGACACCGGGAGAAAAGGCAAGGCGGGAAACGCGGCCGGCCCGCGTCCTCGAGCTTCGCGGGGTGGAAGCGACGCGAGCCTAGAGCAGCGCGCTCGGGTCGAAGTCGGGCCGCTCGCGCAGCGCCTCGGTGAGGTGGCGCAGCACCAGCAGCACCGCGCGGTCGAAGCGGTCGTTGTCGACGATCGGGATGCGGTGGCGGTCGGCCGCCTCGAGAAACTGGTCCTGGATGCGCAGGATCGCGTCGAGGTTCTCGAGGTAGTGGTGCGCGGTGCGCTCGCTCTCGCCGCGGGCGCGGCTCGTGAACCGGCCGGCGTAGGCCTCGCGGTCGAGCGTCGCGACGACGAGGAAGATCACGTCGGCCGCGCCCTCGTAGGCCGCCAGGTCGAGCGCGCCCGGGAAGAGCGCGACGCCGTCGATCACCGTGCTCGCGTTCTCGTTGATCGCCCGCTCGATCGACGCCCGCACCCCGACCGACACCGTCGCGCTCTGCATCCGGAACGCCTCGAGCATCGGGTCGGGGCCCAGCGCGCCGGGCGGGAATCGCAGGTGGGCGTCGTACGACGAGCCGTGGATCGCCGGCGCGAGGTCCGGCGACAGCATCAGGCGCATGATCTGGCGGATCGAGTCGGTCGACAGCACGCGGCGGATGCCGAGGCGGTGGGCGACCTCGAGCGCGAGCGAGGTCTTGCCGACGCCGGCGGCGCCGCCGATCAGCAGGATCACCGGGCGCTCGGGCTCCTCGTAGTGGCGCCAGACCAGGTAGCGCTCGGCCGTGCGCTCCCCGGCGCGTCGGCTCACCGCGTCGTAGGTGATCCTCCGCAGCTCGTGGCGGTCGATCCGGGTCAGGCCGCGGCGCAGCAGCTCGCGCTCGATGTCGCGCGCGACCTCGAAGGCCTCGTCGGGCTCGAGCGCCGCCGCGAGCAGCGACTGCGACAGCACGCCCTTCGAGAAGGGCTGCTCGCGGCCCTTGCCGGCCACGCTGATCTCGGCGGCGAGCGGCAGCGTCGGGTCGCGCTCGAGGTACTCGGGGCCGAGCAGCGCCGCGAGCTCGGCCCGGATCGCCGCCTTGTCGACGACCCCCTTCGGCCGCAGCCGCGCGCGCACCGCGTTCGCGCAGCGGTTCGCCTCGTCGAAGGGCACGCCGCGCCCGATCAGCGAGTGGATCATGATGCCGCGCATGAACGGGCGGCGGACGCCGCCCTCCTCGACCCAGAGCCGGTGATCGGCCGGCGCCGCGGAGGCCGCGGCCGCGCCGTCCGCCCGGTCCGGGTCGCGCTCGTCCATGCCCCGCGACGCTATCCCAGGCGCCCGGGGGGCGTCAGGGCTCATCGGAGCTTCGCCCGGGCTTCGCGTTTCCGCGCATCGCCACAATTCGCCGTCCTAATTGGGTTGACCACCCCCCCGGAGTCGCCCTAAGATCCGCCCGTCCCGTGGACAGGGGGGGTCCGCCACGGACATGCAGGCTTCGTGCGAGCCCGATCGCCGGGATCGTCCGTATCGCGTCGGCGACGTCATGAAGATCATCGGGATCTCGCGTCGCCAGCTGCACTACTGGGACGAGACCGACCTGGTCCGTCCCAGCGCCAGGACGCCCGGGGGCCACGCGCGTTATGCGTTC
>CAZQYK010000250.1:0-14326 GCA_964597285.1 uncultured Spirochaetales bacterium | reverse complement strand
GACGACATCGTCGCGGCGCTGCGCGACACCGGCGCCGACGTGCTCTTGAACTACCTGCCGGACGGCAGCGGCCGGGCCGCGCGTTTCTACGCCGAGTGCGCGCTCGAAGCGCGCGTCGCGGTGGTGAACTGCATCCCGGTGTTCCTCGCGAGCGACCCGGCCACCGCCGAGCGCTTCCGCGCCGCTGGCGTTCCGATCCTCGGCGACGACATCAAGGCGCAGCTCGGCGCGACGATCACGCACCGCACGCTGACCGACCTCTTCGCGAAGCGCGGCGTCGCGCTCGACCGCACCTACCAGCTCAACACCGGCGGCAACACCGACTTCCTGAACATGCTGAACCGCGCGCGGCTGCACTCGAAGAAGGTCTCGAAGACCGAGGCGGTGCAGTCGGTCGCGGCGGCGCGGATCGCCGACGAGGACATCCACGTCGGGCCGAGCGACTACGTCGCGTGGCAGAACGACAACAAGGTCTGCTTCATCCGCATGGAAGGGCGAATGTTCGGCGACGTGCCGATGCAGCTCGAGCTGCGTCTCTCGGTCGAGGACTCGCCGAACTCGGCCGGCGTGTCGATCGACGCGATCCGCTGCGCGAAGCTCGCGCTCGACCGCGGCCTCGCCGGCCCGGTCGAGGGCCCGTCGGCCTTCTTCATGAAGCACCCGCCGCGGCAGTGGACCGACGACGAGGCCCACCGCCGCACCGAGGCCTTCCTGCGCGGGGAGGACGGCGATCCCGCGTAGGAGCCTGACCCAGGATTCGACGATGCGATCGAGAGGCTGCAGCGCCGGGGGAACAACGGCGGCTGGCAGTGGTCGGCGTCGACCGGCACCGACGCCCAGCCGGGGTTCCGGATCTTCGATCCCGTGACCCAGGGCGAGCGCTTCGACCCCGACGGCGATTACGTGCGCCGCTGGGTGCCCGAGCTCGAGGCGCTCGACGGCTGGCGCGCGCACCGGCCGTGGGACTCGCCGATCGAGGCGCCGGGCTACCCGCCGCCGATCGTCGACCACGCCGCGCGCCGCCGCGAGGCGCTGGCGCGCTTCGAGTCGGCGCGCCGCTAGCGGGCCGCTCAGCCGTCGGCGGCGAGCTTGCCGGCCTGCTCGTCGCTGAGGTGGCCGGCGCGGTGCAGCCAGCGGATCGTGTCGCGGTAGCTCTCGCGGCCGTCGCGGAACGAGACGCCGAGCGCGTCGACCGCCGGCGAGCGCACGACGCCCGGCCACTGCGTCGCGAAGTCCATCGCCTCCCCCGAGAGCGGGAAGTCGAAGGCGTAGACGTGCTTGACGACGTCGCCGGCGCGGCCGAGCCAGCGCAGCAGCCGGCCCGGGACGCGCATGCGCCGCACGCGCCGGCCGGTCAGCTCGTCCATCAGCGCGATCGCGTCGGGCCAGTCGAGGTAGTGGCCCGAGAGCACGTAGCGACCGGGCTTCGCGTCGGGCCGGACGAGCGCGGCGAGCACCGCGGCGAGGTCGCGCACGTCGATCACCTCGAAGCCGCTCGAGGTGTCGGCCATCAGGTCCTTCAGGAACGCGCGCACGGTGTGGTTGCCCTCGCTGAGGCCGGGGTCGTCGGGGCCGATCACGCCGGGCGGGTAGACGGTGCGCACCGGCGCGCCGGCGAGCTGGAGCCCGCGTACGAAGGACTCGCCGTCGGCCTTCGAGCGCGCGTAGGCACTCCCGGCGGCTGCGATCGGCGACTGCTCGGAGATCGGCCGCCCGGGGCGGAAGAGGGCGCCGAGGCTCGAGACGTAGACGATCGAGCCGACGCCGCGCTCGTGCGCGCTGCCGACGACGAGCTCGACCGCGCGCAGGTTCGTGTCGGTGACCTCCTGCGCGCGGCGCGCCTCGATCGCGACGACGGCGGCCGCATGCACGACCGCGTCGACGCCGTCGAGCGCGCGGTCGACCGCGGTCGGGTCGGTGACGTCGCCCTCGAGCACCTCGTCGGGCGCGCCGGGGCGGCCCGCGAACACGCGCTCGGCCTTCGCGCGGCTGCGGGCGAGCAGCCGCACCGCGTGGCCGTCGCCGCACAGCGCCGCGACGGCGTGCGACCCGACGAAGCCGGTTCCGCCGGTGACGAGGACGCGCATCGCCGCAGTCTATGACAAGGGCCGCGGGCCGCGCCCGGGGTTTCGCTTCCCGCGCCGGCCGCCGGCGCGTACGATGGCGGCGGCGCCCGCCGCGCCCGGAGGATGCGATGAGCGACCGACGGCCCGACCCCCTGCTGCGCTGGACGATCGGCGACGTGCGCGTGACGCGCGTGCCCGAGGTGGTCGCGCGGCTCGCGCTCTCCGACCTGCTGCCCGAGGCCACGCCGGAGGCGCTGGCGCCGCACCGCGCGTGGCTCGCGCCGCACTTCCTCGGCGACGACGGCCAGTGCCCCCTCTCGGTGCACGGCCTGGTCGTCGACACCGGCGCGCTGCGGATCCTCGTCGACACCTGCGTCGGGCCGCACGCGGTGCCGGGCTTCGAGGCGCTGTCCGAGGGCGCCGGCGACTTCCTCGGCGCGCTCGCCGACGCCGGCTACGCGCGCGAGTCGATCGACGTCGTGATGTGCACCCACATGCACTTCGACCACGTCGGCTGGAACACCGTGCGCGAGGGAGACGCCTGGGTGCCGACCTTCCCGACCGCCCGATATCTCTTCGCGCGCGTCGTGTGGTAGCACTGGTCGGCGTCGGCCGAGCGCGCGGCCTACGCGCCGACCTTCGACGCGACGGTGCGCCCGATCGTCGATGCGGGCCTCGCGGACCTCGTCGAGACGGACCACAAGCTCTGTGACGGGGTGCGCCTCGTGCCGAGCGGCGGACACACGCCGGGCCACGTCTCGGTCGAGATCGCGTCGGGAGGCCGGCGCGCCTTCATCACCGGCGACATGACGCACCATCCGGTGCAGTGGGCCGAGCCCGAATGGAAGATGCCGGCCGACGTCGACCCGGCGGCCGCGGCGGCGACGCGCCGCCGGATCGGCGCCGATCTGGCCGCCCGCGAGGCGCTGGTGATCGGCACCCACTACGCGCCGCCCTGCGCCGGCCACGTCGTGCGCGGCGAGCGGGGGCTCCGCTTCCGGGCGCTCGGCTAGGACGGCGGCCGCTGGCGCGGTCGAAGCGCTCCCCGATAGACTCGCGCGCTCCCCGACACCCCCAGGAGAGAGCACCGTGTCGGCTCCGGACGCGCGCCCGAGCGACTTCATCCGCAGCATCGTCAAGGCCGACCTCGCGGCCGGAAGGAACGACGGCCGCGTCGTCACGCGCTTCCCGCCCGAGCCCAACGGCTACCTCCACATCGGCCACGCGAAGGCGATCTGCCTCGACTTCGGCGTCGCGGCCGAGAACGACGGCACCTGCCATCTGCGCTTCGACGACACCAATCCGACCGCCGAGAGCGTCGACTACGTGGAGTCGATCAAGCGCGACGTGCGCTGGCTCGGCTTCGACTGGGGCGGGCACGAGTACTACACCTCGGACTACTTCGACCAGCTCCACGCCTTCGCGGTACGGCTGATCGAGAAGGGCAAGGCCTACGTCTGCGACCTCTCGTCCGAGGAGATCGCAGCGCGGCGCGGCACGCTGACCGAGCCCGGCGCCGACAGCCCGTGGCGCGGGCGCAGCGTCGCCGAGAACCTCGACCTCTTCGAGCGCATGCGGCGCGGCGAGTTCGAGAACGGGCGTCGCGTGCTGCGCGCGAAGATCGACATGGCGTCGCCGAACCTCGTGCTGCGCGACCCGATCCTCTACCGCGTGCACGAGGTCGCGCACCACCGCACCGGCGACGCGTGGTGCATCTACCCGATGTACGACTTCGCGCACTGCCTGTCGGACTCGATCGAGGGCATCACGCACTCCCTGTGCACGCTCGAGTTCCTCGACCACCGCGCGCTCTACGACTGGATCCTCGACGAGCTCGAGGTCGAGTGCCACCCGCAGCAGATCGAGTTCGCGCGGCTGAACCTCTCGTACACGGTGATGAGCAAGCGCGTGCTGCGCCAGCTCGTCGAGGGCGGGCACGTGCGCGGCTGGGACGACCCGCGCATGCCGACGCTCTCGGGCATGCGCCGGCGCGGCTACCCGCCCGGCGCGCTGCGCCGCTTCTGCACCGAGGTGGGCATCGCGAAGCGCGACAACACGATCCAGCTCGCGCGCCTCGAGGCCGCCGTGCGCGAGGAGCTGAACCGCAGCGCGCCGCGCCGCATGGCCGTGCTGCGCCCGCTGAAGCTCGTGATCGAGAACTATCCCGAGGGCCGCGTCGAGGAGCTGCCGGCGGTGAACAACCCCGAAGACGCGTCGGCCGGCACGCGTCCGGTGCCGTTCTCGCGCGAGCTGTGGATCGAGCGCGACGACTTCCTCGAGGATCCGCCGAAGAAGTTCTTCCGCCTCGCGCCGGGCCGCGAGGTGCGGCTGCGCTACGCCTACTTCGTCACCTGCACCGGCGTCGAGAAGGACGCCGACGGCAACGTCACCGCGCTCCGCTGCACCTACGACCCGGCGACCCGCGGCGGCGACGCGCCGGACGGCCGCAAGGTCAGGGGGACGCTGCACTGGGTGTCGGCCGCGCACGCGATCCCCGCCGAGGTCCGGCTCTACGAGACGCTCTTCAGCGTCGAGGACCCGCTCGACGTACCCGACGGCGCCGACTTCACGGCGAGCCTGAACCCGGCCTCGCTCGAGGTCGTCGCCGACGCGCGGCTCGAGCCGGCGCTGGCCGACCCCGAGCCCGGCGCGCGCGTGCAGTTCGAGCGCCACGGCTACTTCTGCGCCGACCCCGACGGGCGGCCCGGGCGGGCGGTGTGGAACCGCTCGGTGACGCTGCGCGACACGTGGGCGAAGGTGAGCCGCCAGGAGGGCTGACGCGCTCGAGGAGGCTGGGGATGGCCGATCTGCTGACGACCGAGAACCTGGTCGCGCTGCTGACGCTGTCGTCGCTCGAGATCGTGCTCGGGATCGACAACATCGTCTTCATCTCGATCCTCGTCGCGAAGCTGCCGCAGCAGCAGCAGGCCAGCGCGCGACGTCTCGGCCTGCTGCTCGCGATGGGCATGCGCATCGCGCTGCTGCTCGCGATCACCTGGGTGATGGGCCTGACGCGGCCGCTCTTCGAGGTGCTGGGCCACGCGGTCAGCGGCCGCGACCTGATCCTGATCGCCGGGGGCCTGTTCCTCGTCGCGAAGGCGACCTGGGAGATCCACGACAAGCTCGAGGGCGGGCGCGAGGGCCACGGCGCGGCGCCGGCGGCGGCGCGCTACGGCGCGATCCTGGTGCAGATCGCGCTGCTCGACATGGTGTTCTCGCTCGACTCGGTGATCACCGCGGTCGGCATGGCGCGCGCGGTCGAGGTGATGGTCGCCGCGGTCGTGATCGCGGTGCTCGTGATGATGGTCTTCGCGGGCCCGATCAGCCGCTTCGTCGAGCGCCACCCGACGATGAAGATGCTCGCGCTCGCGTTCCTGCTGCTGATCGGCGTCGTGCTGATCGCCGAGGGCTTCGGCCAGCACGTGTCGAAGGGCTACATCTACGCCGCGATGTCCTTCTCGCTCTTCGTCGAGCTGCTGAACCTGCGGATGCGGCGCGCGGCCGAGCCGCTGCATCTGCGCCAGAGCTACGTCGGGGAGTGAAGGAGGATCAGGGCGCGCAGTCGCTCGGCGGCGCCGATCGGGTCGGCCCACCAGCCCTCGGGCAGCGCGAGCAGCGCGACGGGCGCACCGGCGGGCAAGAGCGCCTCGGCGAGGTCGAGAGCCGAATCGGTCTCGTGGGCGACGATCACGAGCCACAGCGCTGGCGTACGGTGATCCTCGGGCAGCTCGCCCAGTCCGATCCGGTGCTCTTCGAGCCCGTGCGTCGCGCTCTCGGCGCCGGCGACCTCGATCAGCTCGCTCTCGAGGCTCGCGCCACCGGCGACGACCGGCGGGTCGAGCGACACGAGGGCCGCGACGTGGGGCCGCGGCTGGCCGAGGGAGTCCGCAGACAACGCCGCCAGCCCCCGGCGAGTGCGGCGGACCCACGCCTGCGCTGCATCGCGCCGCTCGAGCGCTTCGCCGATCGCCCGGGCGAGCGCGAAGACGTCTTCGAAGCCGCGCGGGACCACCCGCAGTGCGCGCGCGCCCACTGGCGGTGAAGGCGCGGCGGCTGGGTCCGCTGGCAGCAGCACGAGACGCACGGCCTCAGGGGGCGTCTCGCCCGCCGCGGCGACGTGCGCCTGGAGCCCGAGCGCCGACAGCAGCGCGCTGCCGGCGGCGTCGTGCGAGGTTGCGAGCGGCGGGTCGGGGACTGGCGAGCACGCGAGGGCAAGGGCGACGGCGGCGGCCGCGCATCGCCGCGGCCGGACCCGCGCGCTCCGCCACCGGGCGATACAATCACCGGCGGAGACAGCCCGATGCACGTCCGGCGCGACCTCCTCTGGACCCTCCCCGTCGTCGCGGCCGCCGCACTCGCGCCCACCGGCGCTGCGGCGAAGAGCCACCTTTGGCGCTTCACGGAGTTCTTCAGCAATGCGGACGGCTCGGTACAGTTCGTCGAGATGGTCGAGTGCTGCGGAAGCAGCGAGGAGACGCAGTTCAAGGGCTTCCCGCTCACCAGCAACGCCAACACCTACGTATTCCCGAACAACCTGGTCGGTGACACGGCACATCGCTGGGTGCTGATCGCAACGCAGGCTTTCGCAGAGCTGCCGGGCGCGCCGACGCCGGACTTCATCGTTCCCGAGGAGTTCTTCGATCCGGCAGGCGACGTCCTGACCTATCGCACGCACGACCAGGTCGTGATCCCCGCGAACGCGATGCCGGTGGATGGGGTTCATTCCGTGGATCGTTCGATGATCGTGCAGGTGAACGACCCGATCAATTTCGCAGGCGAGACCGGAAGCGTCGACGCCGGCGTCGGCGTGCCCGGGCTCGGCGCCGCGGCGCTCGCGTTGCTGGCGGCTGGCCTCGCCGCGGCCGGGGTGGCGAGGCTCCGACGGGGGCGGCTCTCCCGAGCGCCCTAAGGTCCGGCCATCCGCCGGGCGATCTCTACGGTCATGAGCGACGAGGCCACCGGAGGGCTCCGCTTCGGCGAGGGGCGCATCAGCGGCGCGATCGCGGTGCTGCTCGGCGCCTCGAGCGTGCTCGGGGTGCTCTGCTTCCACTTCCCGGAGTGGCTGACGACGCCGGAGCTGCGGGCCGGCTACGACGTCGACCTGCTGCGGCAGCTGCTGCGGCTCGCGATGCTGCTCGCGGTGGCCACCGGCTCGGTGTCGGTGGTGCTGTCGCGGGCGAAGGGCCTCGGCATCACCGGCGTCGGGCTCGCGCTCGCGGCGCAGTGGCTCGGCGGCGCGAACGTCGCCGTCGACGCCTTCGACCAGCCGGTCGTCTCCTTCGGGCTCGACTGGCTCGTGCTCGCGCTGCTCGCGAACACGCTGCTCTTCGTGCTGCTCGAGCGGATCTGGCCGCTGCGCGCCGCGCAGCGGCCCTTCCGCGCCGAGTGGAAGCTCGACCTCACCTACTACGTCTTCAACCACCTGATGGTGAGCGTGATCCTGCTCGTGACGACGCTCTTCTCCGAGCGCCTGTTCGGCTGGGCCGTGCACGACGGTGTCCAGGCCTGGGTGCGCGCGCAGCCGGTGTGGCTCCAGGCGATCGAGGTGCTCGTCGTCGCCGACCTCACGCAGTACTGGGGCCACCGCTGGATGCACGAGCATCCGCGGCTGTGGAGCTTCCACGCGGTGCACCACTGTCCGGCCGAGATGGACTGGCTGTCGGGCTCGCGGATCCACTTCGCCGAGGTGCTCTTCACGCGCTCGACGGTGATCACGCCGCTCTACCTGCTCGGCTTCGCCGAGGGGGCGGTGAACTTCTACGTGATCTGGGTCGGGATCCAGGGCGTGCTGATCCACTCGAATGTCGACCTGCCCTTCGGCCCGTTGCGCTACGTGTTCACGACGCCGCACCATCACCACTGGCACCACGCCGCCGACGCCGAGGCGATCGACAAGAACTACGCGGCGAACCTTCCGGTGCTCGACATGATCTTCGGCACCTGGGTCGACAACGCCGGGCGCTGGCCCCGGCACTACGGCGTCGTCGGCAAGCCGTTGCCCCACGGCTTCGTCGCGCAGCACCTCTACCCCTTCGTCGCGCCGAAGAAGGCGTGAGGGGCCGCCCGCGGCGCGGGTGGCGGACGCCCGGGGCGCGCGCGTAGAGTCTGCGCCCGAGGAGGCACTCCCTGGCTGCGCGCGACCCGGTGATCGTCGGCATCGGTCTATCCGACTACCCCAAGGCCCCCCACCTGACCTCGGTGCAGCACCACGCCCAGGCGCTGCAGCGCGCGCTCGCCGACGCCGGCCTCGAGAAGTCGGCGCTCGACGGCTACTGCGCGGCCGGCGGCATGGCGGTCGGCGAAGACCCGGTGCAGATGGCCGAGTACCTCGGCATCCGGCACCGCTACATCGATGGCACGATGGTCGGCGGCTCGTCGTTCGAGTTCCACGTGCAGCACGCCGCGGCGGCGATCCGCGACGGCCTGTGCGACACGGTCGCGCTGACCTACGGCTCCGACTACCTCTCGCGGATGGGCCGCTCGCTCGGAACCGGCGGGCACTTCGGCCGCGGCCGCCGCGTGGCCGGCCCGATGCAGTTCGAGGCGCCGTACGGCAACTCGCTGGTCGGCAGCTACGCGCTCGTCGCGCGTCGGCACATGCACGAGTTCGGCACGACCTCCGAGCAGCTGGCCGAGATCGCCGTCGGCGTGCGCGAGTACGCCGGCCTGAACCCCGACGCGCTCTACCGCGAGCCGATCACGCGCGACGACGTCCTCGCGTCGCGGATGATCGCCGACCCGCTGCACAAGCTCGACTGCTGCGTGATCTCCGACGGCGGCGGCGCGGTGATCCTGACCACCGCCGCGCGCGCGCGCGACCTGCGCCAACGGCCGATCGCGGTGCTCGGCGCGGCCGGCGGCATGACCCACTGGAACATCGGCCAGATGGGCGACTACACGACCAGCGCCGCCGCGGTCGCCGCGCCCGAGGCCTTCGCGCGCGCCGGGCTGCGCCCCTCCGACGTCGACACGATCCAGTTCTACGACAGCTTCACCATCACCGTGCTCGTGCTGCTCGAGGACGCCGGCTTCTGCAAGAAGGGCGAGGGGGGAGCGTTCGTCGCCGAGGGCCACCTGCGGCGCGGCGGCCGGCTGCCGCTGAACACCGACGGCGGCGGCCTGTCGAGCTGCCACCCGGGCATGCGCGGGATCTTCCTGCTGATCGAGTCGGTGCGGCAGCTGCGCGGCGAGGCCGGCGATGCGCAGGTGCCCGGCTGCGAGGTGGCGCTGGCGATCGGCTCGGGCGGCTGGCTGTCGTGCATCGGCGCGGTGCTGCTCGGACGGGGAGGGAGCTGATGGAGGTGCTTCGTGGTCGTGAGTGGGCGAAGCCGCTTCCCGACGCCGACCCGGTGAGCGCGCCGTTCTGGAAGGCCGCCGCTGAGGGGCGTCTGCTGTTCCAGCAGTGCCCGGCGTGCGGCCACCGCCAGTTCTACCCGCGCGCGCTGTGCACCGCGTGCGGCGCCGATCCGGAGTGGGCCGAGGCGTCGGGCCGCGGCGAGGTGCACACCTTCACGATCGTGCGCCAGTACGGCGGCGCCCCGTTCCGCGACGAGCTGCCCTACGTCGTCGCGGTCGTCGAGCTCGAGGAGGGCGTGCGCATGCTCGGCAACGTCACTGGCTGCCCGGTCGACGAGGTGCGCGTCGGAATGCCGGTCGAGGCTTACGCGGTCGCCGCCGCCGAAGACGTCGGCGTCCCGTACTGGCGGCCGCGCTAGGCGCGGGCCCCTGCCAGACGAACCGCTCCGGCCGAGGCGGAAGCCTCCGCTGCCCGCGGAACGCGAGGAACGCGCTCAGCCCGCCCGTGCGCTCGGCCGATCCATCGGGCGTGCCGCGGCCCGCGCCCGACGCGGCGTGGGGGCGGCGCGGACCCGAAGCGGACGGGAGAACGTGTCGAAGCCGAGCGACCAGCAGCGCATCCTCGCGGTGCTGCAGCGCCACGTCGAGGCGGGCCGAATCGGGCTCGACGATCTCACCGCGCGCCTGCCGCGCGACGAGCTGGCGCTGCTGCGCGCGGCGCCCGACGCGCCGTGGCCGCCGGCCGCGCGCGAACGGCTCGAGGGCCTCGTCGCGCTCGGAGACGGCCGGCGCGCGCTCGGCCGCGAGACGCTGACGCTGCTCGCGATCGGCTTCGTCGGCGACGCGCGCGCGCAACTGCTCGGGCTGCTCGAGCGCTCGCGCGGCGTGCGCCTGCTCGCGCGGATCGCCGACTGCGCCGCGCAGGTCCGCGAGATCCTCGAGCGCGGCGGCATCGACGCCGCGCTCATGGACCTGCGCGACTCGCCGGGAGTCGCGGCGGCGCGGCTCGCGCGCGCCGAGCTGTTGCGCGGCGACGTGCCGATCGTGTCGGTCGTCGGCTGCGGCGACGACGTGCCGGCCGGCACGCTCGACGCGATCGCCGAGGACGAGCTCGATGCCGACGCGCTCGCGCGCGCGCTGTGCGAGGCCGCCGCGCGCCATCGAACGGCGCGCGCTCTCGACGCGGCCGTCGAGAAGGAGCACGTCGCCGCACAGCGCGACGCGCTGACCGGCCTGCCGAGCCGCGCCGCGTTCGCCGAGCAGCTCGGCCGCGCGCTGCATCACGCGGGCCGCAGCGGACAGCAGGTCGCCGTGCTCTTCGTCGCGGTCGACGCGGGCGAGGAGCTGGCCGGACTCGGCGGCGACGTCGCCGAGAGCCTGGTGCTGACGGTCGCCGAGCGCCTGCAGGGCGCCCTGCGACGCAGCGAGCTCATCGCGCGGGTCGACGGCGGCGAGTTCCTCGTGATGCTCCAGGGCCGCGAGCTCGACTACGCGCCGGCGCGCACCGCCGAGCGGCTGCTCGAGTCGCTGACCGGCGCGTTCGTCGTCGACGGCCACGAGCGCGTGCTCGCGGCGTCGATCGGGATCGCGATCCACCCGCGCGACGGCGCCGGGCCCGAGACCCTGCTGCGCCACGCCGACGCGGCGCTGCACCAGCAGAAGGCCGAGGGCGGCGGCGGCTACCGCTTCTACGGGCTCGCGCTCTCCGAGGTCGAGCGGCGCCGGCACCACATCGCCGAGCGCCTGCGCGGCGCGCTCGAGCGCGGCGACCTGCACGTGCACTACCAGCCCTGTGTCGACGCCTCGGACGGCGCGATCGTCGGCGCCGAGGCTCTGCTGCGCTGGGACGACGCGGAGCTCGGCGCGGTGTCGCCGGCCGAGTTCGTGCCGATCGCCGAGCGCGCCGGCCTGATGTGCGAGATCGGGAGCTTCGTGATGCGCGAGGCGTGCCGCGCGAAGGCGCGCTGGAGCGCCGCCGGCGCGCCCGGCGTGCGCGTCGCGGTGAACGTGTCGGCGCACCAGATCCACTCGGCCTCGCTGCGCGACGCGGTCGTCGACGGAGCCGTCGGCGAGGGCCTCGCGCCCGGCAGCCTCGAGATCGAGCTGACCGAGAGCGCGCTCGTCGAGAACCCGGGCGCCGCGGCGGGGCTGCTGAGCGAGCTGGCCGAGATCGGCGTGTCGCTCGCGCTCGACGACTTCGGCACCGGCTTCTCGGCGCTCTCGCACCTGCGCACCTTTCCGGTGCGCACGCTGAAGATCGACCCCTCCTTCGTGCGCGAGATCGCCGACGGCCGGCCCTTCCCGCCCTTCGTGCAGGCGATCCTCTCGCTCGCCGAGGCGATCGGCCTCGAGGTCGTCGCCGAGGGCGTCGAGACGGCGGCGCAGCGCGACGCGCTGCGAGCGCGCGGCTGCCGGCGGATGCAGGGCTTCTGGTTCGGCCGCCCGATGCCCGAGGCCGAGTTCGCGGCGCTGCTGCGCTCCGGCCGCACGCTGCCGGCCGATTGACAGCCGCCGCGGCAGCCGTGTAGTGAAGGGGTCCCCACCGCGCGCCGGAGGAGCCCCGTTGGACCCCATCGAAACGCTCCGCGAGATCGAGGCGATCAAGCAGCTCAAGTACCGCTACATGCGCGGCATCGACGAGAAGCTCTGGGACCAGGTCGAGGCCTGCTTCGTGCCGGAGGCGACCTGCGCGTACAGCGGCGGCAAGTACGCCTTCGAGGGCCGCGACGCGATCCTGAAGTTCCTCACCGAGTCGATGGACCGCCCGACCTTCCTGTCGGCGCACCGCATCCACCAGCCCGAGATCGCGCTCCGCGGCGACGACGCCGCGACCGGAATCTGGGCGCTCGACGACTACGTGATCGACGAGCAGCACGGCCTGACGATCCACGGCGCCGCGTTCTACCGCGACGAGTACGTCAAGCGCGACGGCGAGTGGAAGATCCGGCACACCGGCTACACCCGCACCTTCGAGCAGATGCAGGCGCGCAAGGATCAGGGCTGGAAGGTGACGCAGCGGGGCTTCTAGAGCCCCGCGCGTCCTTCGGCGCCGCTCGATCGGTCGCTAACGCGCCGCCGTCGTGCCTCCGCCGCTGCGCGCGAGGATCGCGATCAGCAGCACGATCGCCAGCACGCCGAAGCCGAGCGCGATCCACATCGCGTCGACGTCGCCGCCGTCGTTCGCCGCCGACACCGGCGGGGTCTGCGCCTGCTCCTTCTCGCCGAACTCGAAGCGCACGTCCGCGTCGACGCCCTCGCGGCCCGGCTCGCTCTGGATCCCGATCTCGCCCTCGGCCATCGGATCGGCCTGCGCCACCTGCCACGGCGCGTCGGTGCGCGGCCCGTCGGCGCTCGCCGCGCCGGCGCCGAGCGCGAGCGCGAGGCCCAGCAGCAGCGCCGCGGCTGCGCCGCGGGGCTGCATCGTTCGTTCGACCTGCATCTCGGTTCCTCCTTGCCGGGCCTCCTCGGCGGGCGCCCGGAGCGACCGGTGGGAGAGCAAGGCGCGTGCCAGCGCGTCGGCGCGCTCCCGCGCGGCGCTCTCGCGGCGCCGGAGCGCCCGCGACCGGGCGCGTTGTAGAAACGCCCACGCCCGGCGGCGCTACTCGCGGTTCAGCAGGAGCAGCAGCTCGCGCAGGAACTCGGTCTGTCGCGCGACGCCCTCGGGCGAGAACGGGTCGATGCCGAGCAGCTCGCGGTGCAGCGGTGCCATCGTCGCGTAGCCGAGGATCAGGCTGTGGAAGCCGGTGATCACCCACGGCAGCAGCGCGGGGTTCTTCTGCACGATCGCGTTCTTCTCGGGTGCGAGCAGCAGCGCGCGCTCGAAGAAGGGCCGGTACCAGCGCTCCAGCAGCAGCTCGAGCTGCGCGCCGCCGGCGAGCGTCGCGTACTGGAGGATGCGCGCGAGGTGCGGGTTGCGCGCGTGGAACGCGATGTCGCGCGCCACCGCGGCGCCGCCGCGTCCACCGAGCGCCCGATCGAGACGCCGCGCGCCGAGGCCCCCGTCGCCGGGCGCGTCGAGCGCGTCGTCGAGCAGCGCGAGGAAGGGGTCGAGCAGCCGCTCGAGCACCGCGACGTACAGCTCCCACTTGCCGGCGAAGTGGTTGTAGATCGCCTGCGGGCGCACGCCGACGCGGTCGGCGACGTCGCCGAGCGACGCGGCGTCGTAGCCGCGCTCGGCGAAGACCTGCTCGGCCGCGTCCAGCAGCCGCTCGGCGGTGCGCCCCGGCATCGCCGCGAGGATACGGGCGGGGCGCCGGGATTACTAGTTGACAATCATTCATGTCGTCGTCTATCCATCCGTCTTCTTTGCGCTTTCGGAGCAGCCCACGCGATGTCCCCGCTCGCCGGCACCGGCCCCGCCACCCCGCTCGCCGCGCGCGACGTCGCGGCCTGGGCGGCCGAGGCCGACGTCGTCGTCGTCGGGCTCGGGGCGGCGGGCGCGTGCGCGGCGATCGAGGCGGCGCGCGCCGGCGCGCGCGTGCTGGTGCTCGAGCGCGCCGGTGGCGGCGGCGGCACGACCGCCGTCTCGGACGGGATGATGTACTTCGGCGGTGGCACCGCGCTGCAGCGCGCCTGCGGCTTCGAAGACACCGTCGACGAGATGGTGAAGTACCTGATGGCCTCGTGCGGGCCCGAGCCCGACGAGGCGCGCATCCGCGTCTACTGCGAGCGCAGCGCCGAGCACTACGACTGGCTCGTCGAGCTCGGCGTGCCGTTCAAGGCCGAGTTCTACCCCGGGCGCATGCTCTCGCCGGGCGAGGAGGGCCTGACCTACTCCGGCAACGAGCTCGTGCACCCCTTCCGCGAGCTCGCGCGGCCGGCGCCCCGCGCGCACATGCCGCAGAAGGAGGGCCAGGCCGGCGCGCTGCTGATGCAGAAGCTGATCGGGGCGGCCGAGGCGGCCGGCGCCGAGATCCGCGCGAACGTGCTCTGCGAGAGGCTCGTCGTCGACGACGCCGGCCGCG
>CAZQYK010000249.1:0-3232 GCA_964597285.1 uncultured Spirochaetales bacterium | reverse complement strand
CACGGTGTCCGGGCCGCTCGTCGCGGCCGGCTACTCCTTCGGCGCGGCGGCGGCGCTGCGCGCCGCGGCGCGCGCGCCGCGCGTGCGGCGCCTGGTGCTCGTCGCGCCGCCGCCGGCGCTCCTCGACGCCGCGGCGCTCGCGGCGTTCCGCGGCCGCGTCCTCGCGATCGTCGGCGAGCGCGACGCCCTGGCGCCCGCCGCCGAGGTCACGGCCCTCGTCGGCGACGACCCGCGCCACCGCGTCGAGGGGATCGCCGAGGCCGACCACTTCTTCGGCCACGGCCTCGCCGAGATCGGCCGCACCGCGCGCGAGTGGCTCGCCGACGCGGAGGCGTAGCCTAGCGATCCTTCCGCCTCGAGACCCCGCCCAGCCAGCCCTTGCGGAAGAAGTACGCGATCATCCCGACGGCGAGGGCGACCATCACCGCGAGCACGACGAAGTAGCCGCGCGGGTCGTGCAGCTCGGGCATGTGCTCGAAGTTCATGCCGTAGATGCCGGCGATGAAGGTCATCATCCGCCGACCACCGGACCCGGACGCTGCTCCTTGCGCCGCGACTTCTTGCGCCTCGGCGCGAGCCCGCGCAGCGTCAGCGACTTGCCGAAGCACAGCAGCACGTCGCCGGAGAGGATCTGTCGGCTCGTCTTCGGGTTCGGGATCGCCACGCTCTCGCGCTGGATCGTCAGCACCAGCACGTCGCGCTCGCGCAGACCCGACTCCTTGATCGTCTTGCCGCACAGCTCGGAGCTCGCGTCGATCGGCACCTCCATCACGCCGTAGCCGTGCTGCAGCGTCAGCCGCTGGCGGATGTCGATCTCCGGGAAGAGCACCTCCTCCTCGATCAGGCGCACGATCTCGCCGGCGACGTCGACGCCGGTCGCGGCCTCGATGCCCTCGAGGCCCGGCGAAGAGTTCACCTCCATCAGCACCGGTCCGTCCTTGCCCTCGAGCATGTCGACGCCGGCGACGCGCAGCCCCATCACCTGGGAGGCGTGCACCGCGACGCGCTCGAACTCCGGATCGAGCTTGATCTCTTCGGCGCGGCCGCCCCGGTGCACGTTGCTGCGGAACTCGCCCTCCTGCGCGATGCGGCGCATCGCGGCGACGACGCGGTTGCCGACGACGAATGCGCGCACGTCGCGCCCCTTGCTCTCCTTGACGAACTGCTGCAGCAGCACGCTCATCTTCGCCGGGCCGGAGAGCGTCTCGATGATCGCCTCGGCGATCTTCGGCGACTCGGCGAGGATCACGCCGATGCCCTGGGTGCCCTCGAGCAGCTTCACGACCACCGGCGGCCCGCCCATCCGCTCGATGCCGGGGATGATCTCGTCGGCGTGGCGCACGAAGAGGGTCTTCGGGATGCCGATGCGGTGGCGCGAGAGCACCTGCAGCGCGCGCAGCTTGTCGCGCGACACGCTGATCGCGTGCGAGGGGTTGACGCAGAACACGCCCATCTGCTCGAACTGGCGCACGACGGCGGTGCCGAAGAAGGTCACCGACGCGCCGATGCGCGGGATCACCGCGTCGTAGTCGGTGAGCGCCTTGTTCCGGTAGAACAGGCGCGGCTGCCCGCGCTCGACCTCGATCGAGAAGCCGAGCGTGTTCAGCACCTTCACCTCGTGGCCGCGCATCACCGCGGCCTCCTTCAGTCGCTTCGTGCTGTAGAGCCGGGCTCCGCGGGAGAGGATGGCGATGCGCATCGGGGGGCCTCCTGGCGGTTCGGGGAGAAGGCGACTCCCGAAGTATGGCACGAGGGCGCGCGCTACGACGAGTCCGACGGCGCGCGCGCACTGCCCGCCTCTCCGTCGACGAAACGCACCGCGAGCGGCGCGTCGGCGTCGAGGTGCACGTCGCGCTGCGGAAACGCGATCGTGATGCCGGCCTCGCGGAACAGGTCGTCGATGCGGAAGCGCAGGTCGCTCTCGACGATCATCCGATCCAACATCCGGCGCACGCGCACCCAGAAGAGCGCCTCGAAGTTCAGCGAGTCGTCGCCGAACTCGGTGAAGAGCACGATCGGCTCCTGGCCGGCGGCGCGCCGCGTCGACGCCGCGTCCGAATCAGAACGCGTCGACGTCGAGGCCGTGCGTCTCGACGAAGCTGTCCTCGCGCAGGTTCTGGAGCGCGCGGTCGTCGCGGCGCGCCGACGCCGCGGTGCGCGTCGGCTCGCTGCCGGAGACGAAGGGCTGGAACACGGTCTTCTGGCTGTCGCGCGACGCGAGCAGGCCGGTCTCGCGGTCGATGCGCGCCCAGACGATCGTGTTGCGGCCCGGCGCGCGGAAGTCGGCGACCGGACGGCCCTTCAGCGCGGCGCCCATGTACCGGGTCCAGATCGGCAGCGCGGCGCGCGAGCCGGTCTCGCCGGCGCCGAGGTAGCGCGACTCGTCGAAGCCGACCCAGACGCCGGTCGCGAGCTCCGGCGAGAAGCCGACGAACCACGCGTCGAACTGGTCGTTCGTCGTGCCGGTCTTGCCGCCGAGCGGGCGCCCGAGCGACGCCGCGCGCCGGCCGGTGCCCTCCTGCACGACGGCGCGCAGCATGTCGGTCATCAGGAAGGCCTGCTCGGGCGGCAGCAGCTGCTCGGGGTCGGCGGGCGCGAGCGCGCCGCCGTCCTCGCCGAACGCGGCGACGTCGGGGGCGCCGCCGCCGGACGCCGCGTCGTCCAGATCGGCGGGCGCGTCGTCGAGCGGAACGTTCTCGAGCAGCACCTCGCCGCGGGCGTCGAGCACGCGGCGCACGAAGGTCGGCACGACGCGGCGGCCGCCCGCCGGGAAGGTCGCGTAGGCGCGCGTCAGCTCGAGCAGCGTCACGTCGCTCGTGCCGAGCGCGAGCGAGAGCGAGGGCTCGAGGTGCGAGCGGATGCCGAGGCGCCGCGCGTACGCGATCACCGCGTCGACGCCGACCTCGTCGGCCAGGTGCACCGCCGCGTTGTTCACCGACTTCGCGAGCGCGGTGCGCAGCGTGATCGGCCCGTAGAACTCGCGCCCGTAGTTCTGTGGCTTCCAGACGAAGCCGGTCCAGCGGTCGGTGTAGACCTTCGGTCGGTCGAAGACGATCGACGCCGGCGTGTAGCGCGGTCGCCCGCTCGCGTCGCTCTGCGCGAGCGCCGCGCCGTACACGAGCGGCTTGAACGCCGAGCCCGGCTGGCGGCGCGCCTGCGTCGCGCGGTCGAACTCGCTGTGCGCGTAGTCGTAGCCGCCGCCGAGCGCGAGGACGTCGCCGCTCGCGACGTC
>CAZQYK010000248.1:0-4493 GCA_964597285.1 uncultured Spirochaetales bacterium | reverse complement strand
GTCGTCGCCGCGAGCCCGCGCGCGGCGATCACGTAGGGCTCGGGCTGCTGGAGGCCGCGCCCGCGCAGCGCGAGGTTCGCGAACGCGACCGCCGGATCGTAGCGGCCGACCTCGTAGTAGAAGCGCGCGAGCTCGAGCGCGGCGTCGGTCTCGCGGTTGTTCGCGCGCACCGCCTCGCGGAACTCCGACATCGCGCGCTCCCAGTCGCCGAGGTCGCGCGCGGCGACGCCGGCCAGGTAGCGCGCCGCCGCGTTGTTCGGCCAGGCGCGGATGCCCTTCTCGAACGCCTCGAGCGCCGGCTTCGGCTCGCCGCGCAGCAGGTGGATGCGCCCGCGCAGCAGCTGCGCGTAGGTCGGCTGCGACAGGCTCTCGGTGACCTCGAGCGCGCGGTCGAGCTGGCCGAGGTCGATCAACACGTCGGCGAGCGTGAAGCGCACGCCTTCGTCGCCGTCGCCGCTGCGCTCGATCACCTGCTCGAGCGCCTCGAGCGCCTGCTGCGGCCGGCGCTCGACGCGGTAGAACGACGCGAGCAGGTTCCACGCCTGGGCCGAGTCGAACGTCTCGACCGCCTCGCGCAGCACGCGCTCGGCGTCGGCGGGCCGCCCGACCGTCTGGAGCCGCTCGGCGAGACCCTGGCGCAGGATCAGCATCTCGGGCGCGGCCGCGACCGCCTCGCGCCACACCTCGGTGCCGCGCTCGGGCCGGTCGACGCGGTCGAAGAAGCTCGCGAGCTGGGTGAGCACTGCCGTGTCGGTCGGCTTCTGCGCCGCGCACTCTTCGTGGAGCCGCACCGCGAGCTCCTCGTCCTCGAGCACTTCGGCGGCGAAGCCCGCCGGCGCGAGGCAGGCGCGGCTGCGCAGCAGCGGGTCGCCGCTCTCCTCGCCGAGGCGCTTGAGCCGCTCGTGCTCGCGCATCGCCTCGTCGGTGCGGCCGAGGTCGGCGAGGACGGTGGCATGGAGCGAGCGCACGCCGTAGTCGTCGGGCTGCCGTTCGACGAGGCGCTCGGTGTCGGCGAGTGCCGCGTCGAGCCTGCGCGCCGCGAGGTTCGCGCTGGCGCGGATGCGCAGCGCGGCGCGCCGCTCCGGGTCGGCGGCGAGCACGCGGTCGGCGGCGCGGATCGCCTCGTCGTAGTTCCTGGTCTGGAAGTGCGTCGACGCCAGCAGGATGCCGGCGCTGACCGCGTAGTCGGGCGACTCGGCGGCCTTCTCCAGCGGCCACACCGCGCGCGACGCCTCGCCGGTCTGCACGAGCGCGAGCCCGAGCCGGTAGTTCGCCTCGGGTCGCTCGGGCTCGGCCGCGAGCACCGCGTCGAGCTCGTCGATCGACGCCGCGAACTGGCCCACGTCCTGGAGCGCGCGGACGTCGGCCATCCGCGAATCGACGTCGCCGCCACAGCCGAGCGCGAGCAGAAGCGCCAGCAGCGTCCCGCCGCCCGGGCCGCGCAGCGGCCGCGCCGGGCCGGAGGGCGTCGCCGTGGCTCGGGGCATGGAGTCGGGGACCTCCCGGTCTTGCTGGACGCGCCGAGTATACGCGCTCGGATCGCGGCGTCGGCTCCCGCCGCGGGGCCCGGGCGGGTAGGGTTGCGCGGTGGGCCGACGCCTCTTCGACTCCCCGGCGCCGTTCTTCGTGCTCGGCGGCCTGCTGCTGCTCGCGGCGGTCGCGAGCCAGTTCCGGCTGCACGTGCCGTCGCGCCCGGTGGCGCCGGTCGAGGCGCTGCTCGGTCTGCGCGACCGCGACGACCTGAATCTCGTGTTCCTGCTGATCGACACGCTGCGCGCCGACCGGCTCGGTGTCTACGGCTACGCGCGCCCGACCTCTCCGGTGATCGACGAGGCGGCCGCATGGGGCGTCGTGTTCGACGACGTCGTGGCGCAATCGAGCTGGACGAAGAGCTCGATGGCGTCGCTGTGGACCGCGACGCACCCGATCCGCAACGGCGTGCTGCGCTACGACCACGTGCTGCCCGACGCGGCGGTGATGCCGGCCGAGATCCTCCGCGACGCCGGCTTCCGGACCGTCGGCCTGTGGCGCAACGGCTGGGTCGAGGGGAACTTCGGCTTCGCGCAGGGATTCGATCTGTACCTGAGGCCGACCGTCGGCGCGCAACGCGTGCGCGTGCACCGCCAGGCGCGCACCGTGGGCCCGGTCGCAGGCTCCGACGAGGACCTGACGATCTCGGCGGTCGACTTCCTCGAGAAGTTCGGCGACGAGCGCTTCTTCCTCTACGTCCACACCATGGACGTGCACCAGTACGCCTACGACGAGGCGTCGGCGATCTTCGGCACGAGCTACTCGGACCTCTACGACCAGGCGATCCGCTGGACCGACCGCCTCGTCGGCACGCTGCTCGAGGAGCTCGAGTCGAGAGGGCTGCTCGCGCGCACGCTCGTCGTGATCGGGTCCGACCACGGCGAGGCCTTCCGCGAGCACGGCTTCGAGGGCCACGCGCGCAACCTGTACACCGAGGTCACGCGGGTGCCGTGGATCGTGCTGCCGCCGTTCCGGATCGAAGGCGGCGTGCGCGTGCCCGGCACCGTCTCGAACGTCGACCTCTGGCCGACGCTGCTCGACCTGCTCGGCCTGCCGGCGCTGCCCGACCCCGACGGGCGCTCGCTCGTGCCCCGGATCCTCGCGGCCGGCGGCGCCCGAGCGGACGCGACGGCCGGCGACGGCGCGCGGCCGGCGTTCGGCCAGATCCTGCGCGGCTGGGGCCGGCCGCGGCGCGAGCGCGCGCCGTCGATCCTGTCGGTGACCGAGGGCCGGCTGCACCTGATCGAGAACCCCGGCGGTGCGCTCGAGCTCTACGACCGCGACGCCGACCCCGCCGAGCAGACGAACCTCGCCGCCGCCGACCCGGAGACCGCGCAGCGGCTGCGCGCGCGTCTCGCCGAGTACGAGTCCAGCGCCGGCCCGCCGTGGGAGGTCGCACCCGGGCGCGTCGAGCTCGACGAGCTGCGCCTGAACCAGCTGCGCGCGCTCGGATACCTGGTGGACCGCTAGAGAACCCGCCTAACGCGTCCGATACTGCGTCTCGAGCTTCGAGCGGCGCCGGTGCGACTCGAGCGCGAGCTCGATCAGCCGATCGAGCAGCGCGGGGTAGGGCAGGCCGCTCGCCTCCCACAGCTTCGGGTACATCGAGACGTCGGTGAAGCCGGGCAGGCTGTTGACCTCGTTGACGTAGAACGCCCCGCCGTCGGGCTCGACGAGGAAGTCGACGCGGCCGAGGCCGCGGCCCTCGAGCGCGACGAACGCGCGCGTGGCCGCGACGCGCAGGTCCTGCGCCAGCGCGTCGGGCACCGGCGCCGGCACCAGGAGCTGCGTGCTCTCGTCGACGTACTTCGCCTCGTAGTCGTAGAACTCGCGCGTCGTTCGGATCTCGCCCGGTACCGACGCCTCGACCGGGTCGTCGCCGAGCAGCGCGACCTCGACGTCGCGCACGTCGACGACGCCCTGCTCGACGAGCAGCTTCGCGTCGTAGCGCACGGCGTCCTCGAGCGCGGGGCCGAGGTCGTCGGCGCGCGCGACGCGGTGGATGCCGACGCTGCTGCCGAGGTTCGCGGGCTTGACGAAGACCGGCAGACGCAGCTCGGCGAGCACGCGAGCGGCGGCGCCGGCGGGGTCGCGCACGAGCTCGGACTGGCGCACGCAGACGTAGGGCACGACCGGCAGGTCCGCGGCGCGCAGCAGCCGCTTGCTGACCTCCTTGTCCATCTGCAGCGCCGAGCCGAGCACGCCCGAGCCGACGTACGGGACCTCGGCCATCTCGAGCAGGCCCTGCAGCGTGCCGTCCTCGCCGCCGCGGCCGTGGACGATCGGGAAGAGCACGTCGAGCGGCGTCGCCCCGCCGACGCCGGCGCCGACGAGGCGGCACTCGCCCGGGACCGCCGAGAGGTGGACCTCGTCGCCGGCGATGGCGGCCTGCGGCGGCCGGCCCGGCGGCGCGAGGTGCCAGCGGCCCTGCGGGTCGACGCCGATCAGCCGCACCTCGTAGCGCGACGGGTCGAGTGCGCGGTGGATCGACGTGGCCGACGCGATCGACACCTCGTGCTCGACGGAGCGGCCGCCGTAGAGCAGGCCGACGCGAAGCTTGGTCATCACCCCACCCTCCCCCGGGCCTTGAGCCTATGGGAACTCGCGCGCCGCGCCCACGCCCGCCGGCCGCGCGCGCTCGGTTGACCCCCTACGGGCCCGCTCGTACCCTGCACTCCATGTCGGCCATCTCGCCGGATCTCCAAAGGAAAAGTGAGCGGCTCGAGGCGGGGCTGCGGGCCGCCGGCCGCGTGATCGTCGCGTACTCGGGCGGCGTCGACTCGAGCTACCTCGCGTTCGCGGCGCACCGTGCGCTGGGCGACGGCGCGCTCGCGGTGACCGCGCTCTCGCCGTCGTACCCGGCCGCGCACCGAGAGATGGCCGAGCGCGTCGCGCGCGAGTTCGGCCTCCGGCACCGCACGGTCGACACGGCCGAGATGGCGAACGCCGACTACCGCGCGAAC
>CAZQYK010000247.1:0-3592 GCA_964597285.1 uncultured Spirochaetales bacterium | reverse complement strand
GTGGAACGCGTCCGCCGGCGAATCGCTCGTCGCGTACCCGCGCACGAGCGGCTCGACGCCGCTGCCCGCGCGGCGGCCGATCTCGGCGGGATCGTCGACGAAGCGGCCGTCGCGCCGGCTGCCGTGCACCGCGCTGGCGGCGCCGTAGGCGCGGAGCCGGGTGCGGTGCTCCTGCACCATCCGCAGCGCCCAGTCCGGATCGAGCTTCCAGGTCTCGCCGTCGCGCAGCATGCCGAGCTCGACCGGCGGATCCTGCGCCCGCAGCAGCCCGAGGCCGCCCCTCGCTGCCGGCTCCGAGACGCGCAGCAGCACGCGATCGCCGCGCGCCTCGCCGACGGCGACCTGCATCGACTCGGCCAGCGGGTAGCGGAGCGTGCCGAGCACGAAGCAGACCCACTCGCTGCCGTCGTAGCGGGGCTCGGCGAAGGGCGACACGTGCTCGTCGAAGGAGGCTGCCGCTCCGTCCGGGAAGAGGCCGCGCAGCGTGTCGCACTGGTAGCCGCGCACGGCGGCGACGGCCTCGCGGGCGACCCCGTCGCGGTCGACCGGCGTCGCGCTCTGCGCGGTCAGCACGGCCACGTCGTCGCAGGAGCCGGCGGCGGCGCGCTCGCCGAAGCCGCGCAGCGCCTGCACGCTGCGCTCGAGCGCGAGCACCGCGTTGCCGCCGTCGGTGCGGACGCCGAAGCCCGTGCGCCGGCCGTCGTCGAACGCGCAGCCGCCGCTGAGCCCGACGAGACCCGGCCCGCGCGTGAAGTCGACGCAGTGGAACGCGAACCCGCCGTCGCGGTGCGAGCGCGGCGGCTTCGAGGCATCGCGCTGCCCGCCGAAGTCGGCGACGACGTCGCGCAGCAGCGCCTCCGGGTCGGTGTGGCCCTCGCCGGTGGCGAAGTAGAAGACCGGCTTGTTGCGGAACATGTAGCCCTCGTAGACCGCAGCGACCGGGTCGCGCAGCGCGCGGCGCTCGAGCAGCGCCACGAGCTCGAGCGCGCGCGCCGCCTCGGCGCGGCGCTCGACCCGCAGCAGGACGCCGCCGAGGTCGTCGGGCAGGCAGACGCGCCCTTCCGGCGCGCCGGCCGGCTCCTGCGCCGAGCACGCCAGCCCGAGCAGCGCCCCCGCCGCGGTGAGCGCGGCCCGGCGGCGCGCGCGGCGCCGCGTTCCCGCACTGCAGCGAGGTCGACCGCTCATGCGCCCTCCCGCAGGTGCGCCGTCTCGTTCAGGCTCCGCACGCTGCGCTCGCCGGTCGACGCGACGAGGAAGCGGCTGACGCCGGTGTAGGCGGCCTCGAGGAAGAAGGGCTCTTCGAGGCCGAGCACGTGGCCGGCCCACGCGTTGACGACCCCGTTGTGACAGACGACGGCGACCGTCGCGCCGCGATGCGCGGCGACGATGCGCTCGAGCGTCTCGACGACGCCGCGCCGGAAGGCCGGCATGTCGATTCCGGCCCAGAGTCCGCCGCGCTGCACCTGCTCCTGCCAGCGCGCGTAGTCGGTCGCCTTCAGCTCCTCGAGCGGCACGTAGACCTCGGAGCGATGGTCCATCTCGACGACGCCGGGCTCCGGCGCCGCGTCGACGCCGAGCGCGCGCGCGAGCGGCGCGGCCGTCTCGCGCGCGCGGCGCATCGGGCTCGTGTAGACCGCGTCGATCCGCTCCCACGCGGCCCAGCGCGCGAGCCGCTCGGCCTGCGCGCGACCCTCGGCCGACAGCGGCGGGTCGGCCGGCGTGCCGTCGTCCGTCTCGCGCCGCTCGGGCAGCGCATGGCGGATCAGGAGGAGCTCCATGCGACGGCGGAGGATAGGCGCCGGCGCCGGTCGCGGCAGTCGGCTGAGCCGCGGGCAGCGCGGAGGACATTCTGGTAGAACACCCCCCGCATGAGCCCGTCTCCGCCGATCCTCTACACCTGGACCGACGAGGCCCCCGCCCTCGCGACGGTCTCGTTCCTGCCGATCATCCGCGCGTTCGCGGCCGCCAGCGGAGTTCCCGTCGAGACGCGCGACATCTCGCTCGCCGGCCGCATCCTCGCCGCCTTCTCCGACCGCCTCCCCGCCGACCGGCGCGAGCCCGACGGCCTCGGCGAGCTCGGCGCGCTCGTGAAGACACGAGAGGCGAACGTCATCAAGCTGCCGAACGTCAGCGCGTCGATCCCGCAGCTGCGCGCGGCGATCGCCGGGCTGCAGGCCAAGGGCTACGCGCTGCCCGACTATCCCGCGACCCCGTCGACCGACGAGGAACGCGAGATCCGCGCGCGCTACGACAAGGTGAAGGGCAGCGCCGTCAATCCGGTGCTGCGCGAGGGCAACTCGGACCGCCGCGCGCCGAAGGCCGTGAAGGAGTTCGCGCGCAAGAACCCGCACCGCATGGGCGCGTGGCCGCCCGACTCGAAGACGCACGTCTCGACGATGCGCGCGGGCGACTTCCGGCACAACGAGCAGTCCGTCACGGTCGGCGCGGCGACGGCCGCGCGGATCGAGCACGTCGGAGCCGACGGCGTCGTCACCGTGCTCAAGGACGGCGTGAAGCTCCAGGCCGGCGAGGTGATCGACGCGACCTTCATGAGCCGGCGCGCGCTGGTCGCGTTCCTCCGCGAACAGGTCGCCGACGCCCGCGAGCGCGGCGTCCTCTTCTCGTTGCACCTGAAGGCGACGATGATGAAGATCTCGGACCCGATCCTCTTCGGGTGCGCCGTGCGCGTCTTCTTCGCGGACGTGTTCGCCAAGCACGGCGCGGCGCTCGAGGCGGCGGGCGCCGACCCGAGCCACGGACTCGGCGACGTGCTCGCGAAGATCGCGTCGCGCCCCGAGGCCGAGCGCCGGGCGATCGAGGCCGACGTCGAGGCGGCCTACGCGGCGGGCCCCGCGCTCGCGATGGTGAACTCGGACAAGGGCATCACGAACCTGCACGTGCCGAGCGACGTCATCATCGACGCCTCGATGCCGCCGATGATCCGCGACTCCGGCCGCATGTGGAACGCTGCCGGCGAGCTGCAGGACTGCAAGGCCGTGATCCCGGATTCGAGCTATGCGGGCGTCTACGACGCGGTGGTCCGCGACTGCCAGGCCCACGGGGCGTTCGACCCGGCCACGATGGGCAGCGTGCCGAACGTCGGGCTGATGGCGCAGAAGGCCGAGGAGTACGGCTCGCACGACAAGACCTTCGAGATCGCCGCCGACGGCGCGGTGCGCGTCGTCGACGCGGGCGGTCGCGTGCTGCTCGAGCACGCCGTCGAGGCCGGCGACGTCTGGCGGGCCTGCCAGACCAAGGACGCTGCCGTGCGCGACTGGGTGAAGCTGGCCGTGACGCGCGCACGCGCATCGCGCACACCGGCCATCTTCTGGCTGGACCGCGACCGTGCGCATGACGCGCAGCTGATCACGAAGGTCGAACGATACCTGACCGACCACGACACGGCCGGCCTCGACATCCACATCCTGGCGCCCGCCGATGCCATGCGCGAGTCGCTCGAGCGCATCCGGCGCGGCGAGGACACCATCTCGGTCACGGGCAACGTGCTGCGCGATTACCTCACGGACCTGTTCCCGATCCTCGAGATCGGCACGAGCGCGCGCATGCTGTCGATCGTGCCGCTGCTCAACGG
>CAZQYK010000246.1:0-2816 GCA_964597285.1 uncultured Spirochaetales bacterium | reverse complement strand
CTCGGTGACCTGGTCGCGCGTCGAGATGCCGGGCGCGAACAGGAGGTCGAGCGTCTCCTTGTCGCCGAGCGCCGCGTCGCGCTCGACGAGGCCCAGGCGCTCGGCCTTTGCCCGCAGCGCCGCGCGATCGACGCCCCGGCCGTCGTCGCGCACCGAGATCACGACGTGGCTGCCGCGCTGGTACGCCTCGAGCGCGATGCGTCCGGCGCGCGCCTTGCCGCTCTCACGGCGCACCTCGGGGTCCTCGATGCCGTGGTCGAGCGCGTTGCGCACGACGTGCATCAGCGGGTCGATCAGCGCCTCGACGATCAGCTTGTCGAGCTCGGTGTCGGCGCCGCGGATCTCGAGCTCGACCTCCTTGCCGAGGTCGCGGCGCATGCGGCGGACGACCCGCGAGACCTTCTCGAAGACCTGGCGCAGCGGCACCATCCGCACCTCGAGCACCGCCGACTGCAGCTCGCGGAGCTTGCGGTCGAGGCCCTTGTGCACCTTCGCGAAGGCGTCGCCGATCCGCGCGGTCTCCGGGCGCTCGGCGAGGCGCCCGATCAGGTCGCCGATCGCGGCGCGCTGGATCACGAGCTCGCCGACGAGGTTCATCAGGTCGTCGAGCTTGCGGATGTCGACGCGCACCGTCTCGCTGATCGACTTCAGCGACTCGAAGTCGCCCGCGTAGCCGGGCGCCGCGACCGGCGTGGGGTCGCTCTCTTCCCGAGTCTCGGGGGCGCCGACGGCCGACGCGCGCTCCGGAGCGGCCGCGGCCTTCCCGGCGCGCACGACGCGCACCGTCGCCGACGGGAAGTCGAGGCGCGCCTCGAGCGCGTCGGCCGGCAGGTCGCTCGCGACGAGCAGCAGGAAGCGGATCTGCGACTCCGGCGACTCGCCCGGCGACGGCAGCGTCGACAGCACCTCGCCGCTCTCGCGCACGGCGGACTGGAGCTCCGACAGGCCCTCCTCGAAGCACGCGAGGTCGAAGGGTGCGTCGACGACCGCGACGTGGCGCCCGCGGCGCAGGCTCTCGCGCAGCCGGTGCTCCTCGTACTCGGTGAGCGCGCGCAGCAGCGCCGGGTCGACGCCGAGCGCGTCGAGCTCGTCGGGCGGCGGGGCGTCGGCGTGCATCGCGGCGTCGATGCGCGCGGCGAGCTCGCCGATCGGCGCCCCGGCCGCCGCGATCGCCTCGGCGTCGCCGACGCGCTCGAGCAGCGACGCGAACAGCGCGACGGTCTCGTCGACCAGCTCGAGCAGCGGCCGACCGAGCGCGACGCGTCCGAGCCGCAGCGCGTCGAGCACGTCCTCGAGCCGGTGCGCGAGACCCTCGATCGGATCGAAGCGGAAGAGCCCCGCGAGCGCCTTCAGCGAGTGCGCCGAGCGAAACAGCGCGTTGATGAGCTGGGGGTCGACGTCGTCGGGCGCGGCGACGCCCTCGGAGAGGTCGGCGACGGCGCCGCGCATCGCCTCGAGGATGTCCTCCGCCTCGGAGACGAACTCTCGGTCGGCCTTCGTGCGGCGCCGCGGGCTCGGCTTTCGCCGGGTCACGACCCGCGCTTCCGCGCGCCGCCCCGCGCGAGCAGCTCCGCCGCGACGTCCTTCAGCTCCTCGGGCGCGAAGGGCTTCACGAGGTACGCGTCGGCGCCGAGCTCGAGCCCCTTGTCGCGGTCGCGCTCGGAGCCCTCGGTCGAGACGATGATCAACGGAATCGCGCGATAGGCGTCGTTGCTCTTGACGAACGACACCAGCTCGAGCCCGTTGATGTCGGGCATGTTGATGTCGGTCACGATCAGGTCGAAGCGGTCGCGCGGCAGGTGCCGCAGCGCCTCGAAGCCACTCGCGACCTCGACGATCTTGACCGCGCCGTCGAGCGTCTCGAGCGACGAGGTCAGCAGCGAGCGCATGGTCGGCGAGTCTTCGACGATCAGGATCCGCGTCACGGCCCCCCCTCACGAGTCGGAACGGCCTTCGTGGGCCGACGCCGATATCGGCTCCCGGCAGCGACTTCTTGAGGATCCAGGCGGACTTGAGCGCGCGGCCTACTGCCCCGGTGCGGCCCCGGGATTCGCGCGACGCGCGAGCGTTCGCGCGCGGCGGGAAGCGCGAAGCGCCTGTGAAGGAATCCGCGGTGCGGACACCCCGCGCGCTCGCTTCCCTCGCTTTGCGCTCAATCCCGCTCGGCGAGTGCGCGCTCGAGCAGCGTGCGGTCGAGGGCGAGCCCGGCCTCGTGGAGCACGATCTCGAACGCGGTCGTGTCCGGCAGCGGCCGCCCGCGGGGCAGATCGTCCGCGTAGACGATCGCGACGATCCGGCCGCCGCTCTCGAGCGGGGCCGCGTACGCCTCGTCGGGCAGCGCGTCGCCGAGCAGCCGCACGAAGCGGCGGTCGCGCTCTCCCGCGCACGGGCCGCGCCGGGCCGCGCGCTGCTCGATCACCTCGCGGAAGAGCTCCGGCAGGTCGCCCTCGGCCAGCGCGAGCGCCTGGAGCGCTGCGTCGTCGGGCCCGCCGCTCGCGTCGAGCCCGCGCTGTGCCAGGCCGACCATCACGTCGTCGCGCAGCATGAACATCGCGACTCGCCCGAAGGTACCGGCCGCGTAGTCGAGCACGAGCGTCAGCACCTCGCCCTGCGTCGACGGGTCGCGCAGCCGGTCGCTGACGCCCTTGAGCCGCGCGAGCGCGCCGCGCGCGCGCTGGCGGGCCCCGCCGCCTGCCGCGCCGTCGATCCACGGCCGCAGGTCGGCGCGAAGCCGCTCGGCGAGCGCGCGGTACAGGTGCCAGCGATCGGAGTCGGCCGACGGCGAAGCCGGACGGACGACGACGCCGTCGGCCTGC
>CAZQYK010000245.1:0-7523 GCA_964597285.1 uncultured Spirochaetales bacterium | reverse complement strand
GCGCGGTGGCGGAGCCGACTGCGGCGGCGCCCCGGCTGGGGCGGGCGGCGCGGCTTCCGCAGCCGGCGCCGTCTCCTGCTTCGCGCGCTGCTTCGCGACGACCTGCTTCTGCGCCGCCACCAGTTTCGCGAGCTGCGCGCGGTCGACGAAGCCGAGCTGCAGCAGGATCTCGCCGAGCCGCGCCTCCTCGCCGACCCGGCCCTGCGCGCGCACGGCCTCCTCGAGCTGGTCGGGCGTGATCATCTTCAGGTGGACGGCGAGCCGTCCGAGCAGCGGCGCGGGCCTGGCGGGCATCGCCGTTCCTATCGGCGGCCCGGGTGGGCAGGCTTTACCACCCCCGCAGATCGATCGGCCAGCCGTCGAGAACGTCGTCGCCGGAGACCACGTTCAGGCGCTCGTGGTACGCGAGCGTCGGGTCGACGTGGGCCGGCCAGACGCGGATCCACTCGCCGACGACCCGGCGTCGCTCCGGCGCGAAGGTCAGGTGCTCGTCGGAGCAGAACCAGACGCGCGCGCCGTCGACCCGCGGGTTGCCGTGGTCCATGCCGAGCGCCTTCAGGCCGCAGTCGGCGACCGCGAAGTCGGCCGAGACCGAGATCACGCGCGCCAGCAGCGACAGCGCCGGCCGGAACGGCAGCTCGAGCGCGGCGTAGGCCGTGTCCATCAACGCGTACGAGCCGGCCTGGATCTCGCTCGCCGCGCGGTTGATCGCGTAGGTGCCGGTGCCTCCGGACGACACGACCTCGCCGCCGACGTCGCGGTGCGCGGCGAGGAGCTGCTCCATCGCCTCGGCGACGCGCCGCTCCCGTTCCTCGGCGTCGGCGACGAGCATCAGGTGGCCCTCGTAGCCCATCACGCCGCGCACCGAGAGCCCGGCCGCGCGCGCCCGGTCGGCGACGCGGCCGGCGTCCTCGGGCCGACAGCCGCAGCGCGGCAGCCCGACGTTCACGTCGACGAGCACCTCGCGCACGCCGCCGCGCGCCGCCGCCGCGACCGTCTCCGGCGAGTCGACCGCGAGCGTCACCCGCGCGTCGATCCGGCCCAGGCGCTCGGCGTCGAGCACCTCGTTCGCGAGCAGCAGGTCGTCGCCGAGCCCGGCCGCCGCCATGCCCTCGACCTCGCGGATCGTCGCGCAGGTGAAGCCGCGGTGGCCTCGGTCGGCCTGGCGCCGCGCGAGCGCGGTGCACTTGTGGGCCTTCACGTGCGGGCGCAGCCGCGGCCCGGGCAGCGCCGCGGACATCGCGGCGAGGTTGTGCTCGAGCGCGTCGGCGTCGACGAGCGCGGCGGGAGTCTGGAGGTCGGACAGCTTCACGCCGGGGCATTCTTAGCCCACCGAGCGCTCGTACAGCTCCTCGACTTCCTTCTGGATCTCCGGCGTGAGCCTCAGGAAGCGCAGCCCCATGCCCGGCGCGTTCGACGCGAAGCCGGGCCCCATGCCGACCGACACCACCTCGACCGGCGCGACGATCGTCCGCGGCGGGCGCTCGACCTGGATCCGGATCTCGAAGCGCGTCTTCAGCTCGAGCGGCTGGTCGGTCTCGACGAACAGGCCGTGCTGCGAGATGTTCGTCATCAGGCAGCCCGCGAGCGCGCCGTCGCTGTCGAAGCTGACGTTGAGTCGCGTCGGCACGCGCACCGACGCGCGGCGGTCGGCGAGCGCCGGGCTCAGCTCGGGCTCGAACTGGCTCGACAGCGCGCGCTTCAGCACGCGCCAGCGCGCGAGCTCCTCGACCGAGAGCCCCTGCGTGCGGCGCAGGCGGTCGAGGCGCACGTACTCGCGGAAGCGGGCCGCCACGTCCCTCATCGCCCGACCGATCGGACGCTCGACGCCGCCACCTGAGCCGAGCCCCTCGCCGGGGGCTACAGGTAGGTCAGCCAGCGCTCGTACTTCGGCTCTCGCCCGGCGACGACGTCGAAGAAGGCCTTCTGCAGCGCCTCGGCGACCGGGCCGCGCCCGCCGTTGCCGATGGGGCGGCGGTCGATCTCGCGGATCGGCGTCACCTCGGCCGCGGTTCCGGTCAGGAACACCTCGTCGGCGACGTAGAGCTCGTCGCGCGTGATCGCGCGCTCCTCGACCGCGAGCCCGCGGTCTCGCGCGAGCGCGATCACCGTCGCGCGCGTGATCCCGCCGAGCACGCTGTGCAGCGTCGGCGTCGCGATCGCGCCGTCGCGCACGACGAAGACGTTCTCGCCCGAGGCCTCCGACACGAGGCCCTGCGTGTCGAGCATGATCGCCTCGTCGTAGCCGTCGAGCAGCGCCTCGCGCTTCGCGAGGATCGAGTTGACGTAGTCGCCGCAGGTCTTGCCCTTCGTCATCTTCGCGTTGACGAAGTGGCGGCTGAAGGTCGAGACCTTCGCGCGAATCCCGCGCTCGACCCCCTCGTCGCCGAGGTACTTGCCCCAGGCCCACGCGATCACCGCGACGCGGATGCGGTTGCCACCCGGGTTGAGCCCCATCTCGCCGTCGCCGACGAAGACGAGCGGCCGCAGATAGCCCTCGGCCAGCTCGTTGCGGCGCAGCGTCTCGAGGCAGGCCTCCTCGAGCGCGTCGGGCGCGAACGGCACCTGAATCAGGTTGATCTTCGCCGAGTCGTAGAGGCGCCGGACGTGCTCGCGCAGCCGGAACACCGCCGAGCGCCCGTCGGCAGTGCGGTAGCAGCGGATGCCCTCGAAGACGCCGAGCCCGTAGTGCAGCGTGTGGGTCAGCACGTGCACCTGCGCCTCGTCCCACGCGACGAAGCGCCCGTCGAGCCAGATCTCCTTGCCGCTGACGGCCGCCATGCCCCCCTCTCGCTGGCGTCACCGGCGGAAGATTCGGCCGATGAGCCCCTTCGACTTCTCGCGCCGCATCTGGATCAGCCGCAGCTCGCGCAGCGCCTCCAGACACTCGGGGTCGATCTGCGCGGCCCGCACGAACATCCTCTCGGCGTCGTCGGCGCGGCCGACCGCCTTGTGTAGACGGCCGAGGTACAGGTAGGGCTTCTCGCGGTGGCTCGCCAGCTTGAGGCCCCGCTTCACGTGCTCCATCGCCTCGGCGACGATCGCCGCGTCGCCCGGGTGGCACAGGTGCAGCGTGTAGCCGTAGTGGGCGTGGTAGTCGCCTTCGTCGGGAAACAGCTCGAGCGCCTTGCCGAAGTGGGCGAGCGCCGTCTCGTAGCTGCGCGCGACGATCGCCTCCTCGCCCTTGCGGCACTCGACCTCGGCGCGGAACGCGCGCTCGGAGCGCTGGCGCTCGCGCTCGGCGCGCTCCTGCTTCTTGTTCTCGATCTCCTGGATCGTCCGCCGGCGCGGGTCGATCAGGAACTCGTAGGCCTCGCGCACGCGCCCGAAGACGTCCCCGGCCAGCGCGCGCAGCGCGCGGCTGCCGTCGGTGAAGCGGTCGGGGTGGGCGCGCGCGGCGAGGCGCTCGTAGGCCGCGCGCACCTCGCCTTCGTCGGCGTCGCGCTCGACGCCGAGCACCTCGTGGGGCTCGCGCGCGCGCAGCTGGTCGGCGAGCTCCATCAGCTCGGCCTGACGCGGGTCGTCGCGGCGGCGGTCGTGGCTGCCGTCGGCCGCGACGCGCTCCTGCACCGGGTGCGCGCCCGGGGGCACGGGCAGCGAAGCGCCGTGGGGCTCGCGCTTCGGCGACGCCGCCGCGGGCGCCGCGCGCAGCTCGAGCAGCCCGGCCGCGAGCAGCGCGTAGACGGTGCGGCGCAGCCGCTCGTCCTCGCCGCGGAAGGCGTCGAGCGCCTGCGTGCCGTCGACGCGTCGCAGCAGCTCCTCGTCGCCCGGGTCGACGTGCAGGTCCTGGAAGCGATAGAAGGGATTCTCGCCGTGCGCGAGGTAGCGGCGCGCGTGGCGCTCGAGGTAGGCGTCGACGCGCTCGAGCGGGAAGCGCGTGCGCACGCCTTCGAGGATCAGGTTCGCCGGGCTGCGCCCCATCGCGAGCGCGTTCGCTCGCTGCACGCGCCCGCCGCGCTCGAAGCGGAAGCTCCCGCCGGGCCACGAGAAGATCTCGAAGAACTTCTCGTCGGCCTGCTCGCGCAGCGCCTGCGCCACCTGCTCCTCGGAGAGCGCCTGCATCGCGACGAGGATCTCGCCGTGGCGCTTCGAGCGCTGCTCGGCTTCGCGGCGCGACTCGTCGAGCACCTCCCGGCTGATCGCCCCGGTGCGCAGCAGGTGGCGGCCGAGCGTCTCGCGCACGAGGTTCGAGCGCACGGCCACCGGATAGCCCTCGCGCAGCTGCACCCACTTGCGCTTCTTCTCGTGCGCGAGATGCAGCGCGCCGCTCGCGCGCATGCCGTGCAGGTGGTGCAGCAGCGCCGGGAACGAGACGCGGTCGAAGCTGCCCGACGCGCCGCGGCGGCGCGCCGGCGTCTCGCGCGGCGTCTCGGCCTGGGCCGGCGCCTTCGAGGTGCGGATCGCGCGTCCGACGACCTCGACCAGCCGCTCGAGCGGCACCGGCTTCGCGAGCAGCTCGATCGCCTCGAGCTCCCGCGCGCGCTGCGCGTACTGCGGCGTCGGCGACGCGGCGGTGAGCACGACGGTCGGGAGGTCGCGCATCGCGTCGTCGCGCCCGCGCAGCTCCGCCAGCACCTGGAAGCCGTCGCGGCGCGGCAGCATCAGGTCGATCAGCAGCAGGTCGGGCGCGTACTCGGCGAGCACCGCGAGCGCTTCCTCGCCGTCGTGGCAGGTGCGCACCGAGTAGCCCTCGCCGGTGAGCGCCTTCGCGACGATCTGGCACAGGTTCCGGTCGTCGTCGACGTACAGGACGCTGGCCGCCATCGCGAGACTTTCCCCCTGCGCTCGAGCGCTCTGCATCGCCCGTCCGGAGCCCTCACTTGACGGCGGGAGCCTGTCGGTGGGCGCCCTACGGAGGCGGCGCGTCGCCCGGCTCGGCGCCCTCCGGTGCGGGCGCGGCGTCGGGGTCGGCGCCCTCCGGCGCCGCTTCGCCGGCCGCGTCGGGGCCGGTCTCCGGCGCTTCGCTCGCGGGCGGGGCGTCCTCGGCGGGCGGCGCCTCGGCGGGGGGCGTCTCGGCGGGCGCCCGCCGGCGGCCGCCGAGCAGGCCCTCGAGGATCCGCACGCCCTGCTCGACCGGATCGCCCGAGCCGCCGCCGAGCTTCTCGATCTCGCGCTGCAGCGCCTCGCGCCCGAAGGCCCCCGCGTACGACGCCGCGAGACCTGCGACGCCGTTGCCGGCGAGCTGCACCTTCGGGGCGCCGAGGGTCCCCTTCACCGCGGCGAGCTCGAGCGTGCGCTGCACCGGCACGTAGCTCTCCGGCGCGCCGAGCGCGCGCGCGAGCGCCGCGTCGACGCTCTCGAAGAGCGTCAGCGAGCCGCGCAGGTCGAGCGAGAGGTCGGCGAGCGCGATCGGCCCGCGCAGCTCGGCGGTGTAGTCGCGGTGGCGCAGCGTCAGCGGGCGCGTCAGCAGCCGCCCGTCCTCGACCTGCACGCTGCCTTTCAGCATCTCGAAGGTCTCGCCGTAGAAGCGCTCGAGCTCGCCGCCGCGCGCGCGCCCGGCCTCGGCGAGGCGCGCGCCGAGCGGGCCGAGCACCGCCTGGAGCAGCGGCGCCCCGACGATCTTGCCGCCCTCGATGTCGAACTCGAGGCTCCCGGAGATCGCGTCGGCGAACGAGCCGCCGCCGAGCGGCCCGCGCAGCACGCCCTTCGCGTCGAGCGGACCCTCGAGCCGGCCCGACTGCCCGGCGAACGCGCCGAGCAGCGCGTCGACGTCGGCGCCGGCGGTCTCGAACCGGACCTCGTAGCGCGGCCCGTCGAACAGGCTCGTCACCTGCGCGGTCACCGCGAGGGGCTGGTCGGCCGCGCGCACGACCAGGTCGCGCGTTCGCAGCTCGGTGCCGAGCAGCTCGACGTCGCCGTCGATCGCAACCGGCGGACGGCCCGGCGGCGCGACGACGACGCCGTCGAGGTCGAGCCGCCCGCGCAGCTCGGTCGGCCCCGTCGCGAGCGCGAGCTCGGGCGCCGCGACCGTGCCCGAGAGCGGCGCGAAGCCGAGCACCGGCACCACCTCGTCCCAGCCGGCGAGCTTCACCGCGCCGGCGCGCAGCCGCAGCTGCGTGCGCGGCGCGGTGCGCAGCTGGCCTTGCGCGACGAGGTCGCGCAGCGCGATCTCGAGCGCGTCGATGCCGGCGTTGCCGTCGGCGTCGCGCACGAGCTGGCCGCGCACGACCGCGCGCGTGCCGGCGGGCTTGCGCACGCTGGCGCCCCAGTGCACGCGCGCGTCGCTCGCGTCGACGCGGAACGGGCCGGTCGCGGCGGCGGGCCCGCCCGAGAGCTCGGCCTCGAAGCGCACGGGCCCTTCGCTCTCGAGCGCCGGTCCGCTCGCGGCGGCGAGCGCGCCTTCGAGCGCGATCGGCTCGCCGGCCGCGCCGCCGCGCAGGTCGAGGTCGACGCCGGTCGCCCGCCACGCGACGGCCGGCCGCTGCGAGCGGTCGTCGACGGCGATCGCGGCGTCGCGCACCGCGATGCGCTCGATCCCGAACGCGATGCCGTCCTCGTCGTCGTCGTCGGGCGGCGCGTCGCCGCCGGCCGCGCCGCCGGCGCCCTCCGGCTCGCCGCCGCCTCGCGGCGCGGGCCGCGGCAGCGCGAATCCCTGCTCGGTGCGCACCAGGTGCAGCGCCAGCCCGTCCAGGCGCAGCGACGACACCTGCAGCTCGCGCCGCAGCAGCGGCCACAGCTCGACGCGCAGCGCGACGCGCTCGGCGCGCGCGAGCGGCTCGTCGCCGTCGTCGCCGGAGATCTCCGGCTCGGCGACCTCGAGCGACGGCGGGAAGAGCGCGAAATCGAGCTTCGCGTACTGGAGCTCGCGGCCGACGCTGCGGCGCACGATCTCCTGGATGCGCGCCTTCGCCGCGTCGCTGCTCGCGAGCCGCGGCAGCGCCCAGAGCAGCACGCCAACCGCGAGCAGCGCGAGCGCGAGCAGCGCGGCCCCTGCGCGGACGAGCCACCTCACGACGAGATCCGCGCCGCGAGCCGCTCGCGCACCTGCTGCGGGCTCGCCTTGCCCCGCGTCCTGCGCATCACCTGCCCCATCAGGAAGTTCAGCACCTTGGTCTCCCCTGCGCGCACCCGCTCGACGTCGTCGGGGTGCTCGCGGATCACGGCGTCGACGGCCTCGTCGATCACGCCGGCGTCCGAAACCGTCTCGAGGCCGCGCTCGCGGATCCAGGCCAGCGGGTCGCCGCCGCCGGCGACGAGCTCCGGCACCAGCCCGCGCGCGCTCGCGGCGGTCGTGCGGCCCGACTCGACCGCGTGCACGAGGTCGGCGAGCGCCTCGGGCGCGAGCGGGATGCGCCGCGACTCGGGCAGGCCGCGGACGAGCTCCCACGCGCGCTCGAGCGCCGCGCGGCCGTCGGTCTCGCGCGCGTCCTCCGCCACGAGGATGCCCCTGGCGAGGTGGAACCAGGGCGCGTCGATCGCGCACTCGGCCGCGGCGTCGGTCCACGGCCGCATCGTCGCCGGGCCGTCCAGGTCGTCGCGGTCCGCGGCGATGCGCAGCGTGATGCGCGCGAGCAGGAAGAGCA
>CAZQYK010000244.1:0-5627 GCA_964597285.1 uncultured Spirochaetales bacterium | reverse complement strand
GGCGCGCACGCGGCCGCGCGCGGCGTCGGCGAGCGGCGCGAGGTCGAGGCCCTTCGCGCGGCCGCCGGCGATCCACACCAGCGGCGCGCCATGACCCTCGAGCGCGCGCAGCGCGGCGCCGGGGTTGGTCGCCTTCGAGTCGTCGACCCAGCGCACGCCGTCGCGCAGCGCGACGAGCTCGGCGCGATGCGGCAGGCCGCGAAAGGTCGGCAGCGCGCGCACCGCGCGCCCGAGGTCGGCGCCGAGCGCGTACGCCGCGGCGCAGGCGGCGACCGCGTTCTCGCGGTTGTGCGCGCCGGGCTCGCGCCAGTCGAATGCGAAGCGGCGGGCGGGGCCGTCGCGCACGACGAGCGAGCCGGCGTCGACGCCGACGCCGCCGTCGGGCGCGGCGCCGGCCGAGAAGGGCAGCAGGCGCGCGCGCGCGGCGTCACGGAAGGAGCCGTACCACGCGTCGTCGGCGTTCAGCACCGCCCAGTCGTCGGCGCGCTGGTTCGCGAGGATGCGCCGCTTCGCCTCGGCGTAGGCCTCGAGCGTGTGGTGGCGGTCGAGGTGGTCGGGGGTGACGTTCAGCACGACCGCGACGCGCGGACGGAAGCGCTCGGTCGTCTCGAGCTGGAACGACGACACCTCGAGCACCGCGGCATCGAGCGCGCGGCCGACGAGCGAGAGGACCGGCGTGCCGACGTTGCCCGCCGCCTCGGCGCGCAGGCCCGCGGCGCGCAGCAGCGCGACGACGAGGTGCGTCGTCGTCGTCTTCCCGTTCGTGCCGGTGACGGCGACGATCGGCACCGACAGCGCCGCGCCGGCGAGCTCGACGTCGCCGCAGACGAGGCGCGCGCGCGAGCGGTAGCGCTCCGGCGGCACGCCCGGGCTCGGCACGACGACGTCGAAGTCGGCCGGGTCCGGAAACGCGCGGCCGAGCCACGGCTCGACGCCGGGCGGCGGCGTCCAGCCGAGCGCGTCGGCGCCGCGCTCGTCGGCCGCGACGACGCGGGCCCCGCGCTCGGCGCACCACGCCGCGGCACTGCGGCCCGAGACGCCGAGTCCGAGCACGAGCACGCGACGGTCCGTCCAGTCCTCCAACGAATCCTCCCCTAGCGCAGCTTCAGCGACGACAGGGCGACGAGCCCGAGGATCGCCGAGATGATCCAGAAGCGGACGACGATCTTCTGCTCCGCCCAGCCGAGCTTCTCGAAATGGTGGTGGATCGGCGCCATCAGGAACACGCGCCGTCCGGTCAGCTTGAACGAGGCCACCTGCACGATCACCGACAGCGCCTCGATCACGAACACGCCGCCGACCACCGCGAGCAGGATCTCCTGGCGGATCAGCACCGCGATCGTGCCGAGCGCGCCGCCGAGCGCGAGCGAGCCGACGTCGCCCATGAAGAGCTGCGCCGGCGGCGCATTGAACCACAGGAAGCCGAGCCCGCCGCCGTTCAGCGCGCCGCAGAAGATCGCGAGCACGCCCGAGCCCGGCACGAACTTGATCGCCAGGTACTCGGCGATCTCCGCGTGCCCCGCGGCGTAGGCGAGGATCAGGAAGGTGCCGGCCGCGATCATCACCGGCCCGATCGCGAGGCCGTCGAGACCGTCGGTCAGGTTCACCGCGTTGCTGGCCGCGACGATGACGAAGGTCGCGAGCGGGACGTAGAGCCAGCCCAGGTGCGGCGTGAAGTTCTTGAAGAAGGGCACTGCGAGCTGGGCGTCGAAGCTCGGGTCGGTGTAGATCGCGATCGCGACGCCGGCGGCCATCAGCGTCTGCCAGAAGAGCTTCGCGCGCACCGACACGCCGGCGCTCGAGCCGCGCTTGACCTTCGCGTAGTCGTCGACGAATCCGAGCGTTCCGTAGCCGACCGTGAGCCCGAGCAGGATCCACACCGCGCGGCTGTCGAGGTTCGACCACAAGAGCACCGAGACGAGCAGCGAGAGCAGGATCAGCAGGCCGCCCATCGTCGGCGTGCCGGCCTTCGCCTGATGCGCGGGCCCGAGCTCGCGGATCGGCTGGCCGACGCGCAGCCGCGACAGCGCGCGGATCAGCGGCGGACCGACCACGAACGCGATGAAGAGTGCCGTCAAGGTCGCCGCGCCGGTGCGGAAGGTGATGTAGCGGAAGACGTTGATCTCGCCGAAGCCGTGCAGCAGGTGGTAGAACATCAGGCCTCTTCCCCGGCGGCGCTGCGCACGCGCTCGACGATGCGCTCCATGCGCATCGCTCGCGAGCCCTTCACGAGGACGCGGTCGCCGGCGCCGAGGCCGTCGACCACGCGCCGGGCGGTCTCCTCCCAGTCGCGGCCCGCGTGCACCGCGCCCGGCTCCATGCCGGCCGCGCGCGCCGCGTCGGCGACCTCGCCGGCGTGCTCGCCGACGGCGAAGAGCCGGTCGACGCCGAGCCGCGCCGCGAGCTCGCCGGCGGCGCGGTGCGCCTCGGCGCCGTACTCCCCGAGCTCGCCCATGTCGCCGATCACCGCGACCCGGCGCCCCGCCGCGCCGCCGCGCGCGAGCGCGCGCAGCGCGACCTCGAGCGACTGCGGGTTCGCGTTGTAGGTGTCGTCGATCAGCAGGCCGCCCTTCGCGAGCGCGATCGGCACGAGGCGCCCGGCGACGGGCCGGTAGCGCGCGAGCCCGCGCGGCACGTGCTCGAGCGGCGCGCCGGCGGCGAGCGCTGCGGCCGCGGCCGCGAGCGCGTTCGGCACCGTGCTCTCGCCGAGTCCGGCGACGGCCACGTCGACGCGGCCGCCGGCCGCCTCGAGCGCGAAGCGGTAGCGCCCGTCGTCGCCGGCGGCGGCGTCGACGGCGCGGACGTCGGCGTCGTCGCTCGCGCAGCCGAAGCGCAGCACGCGCGCCTGCGTGCGCGCCGCCTGCGCGGACGCGCGCGCGTCGTCGGCGTTCAGCACCGCGACCGCGTCGGCGTCGAGCGCCGCGACGAGGTCGCCCTTCTCGAGCGCGATCTCCTCGCGGCTGCCGAGGTGCTCGATGTGCGCCGTGCCGACGTTCGTGATCACGCCGACCGTCGGCCGCGCGATCGCCGCGAGCCGCGCGATCTCGCCGCGGTGGTTCATGCCGAGCTCGACGACGGCGCTGCGGTGCTCGGCGTCGCGGCGCAGCAGCGTCAGCGGCAGCCCGAACTCGTTGTTCAGGTTGCCCTCGTTGCGCAGGCACGGGCCCGCGACCTCGAGGATCGCCGCGCACATCTCCTTCGTCGTCGTCTTCCCGTTGCTGCCGGTGATCGCGACGAGCGGCCCGGTGTGGCGCGCGCGGTGACCGGCGCCGAGCGCGCCGAGCGCCGCCGTCGTGTCGGGCACCCCGATCACCGCGCCGAACCCGTCGGGCGCCTCGCCGCCGGCGCGCACGAGGCACCCGGCCGCGCCGGCGGCGCGCACGTCGCCGAGGAAGTCGTGGCCGTCGAATCGCTCGCCGCGGATCGCGACGAAGAGCGCGCCCGGCGCGGCGCGGCGGCTGTCGATCGTCACCGCGTCGAAGGGCTGCGACGCGGAGCCGCGCAGCAGCGAGCCGCCGGTCCAGCGCAGCGCGTCGTCCGCGGTGAAGGCCTCGGTCATCGGCGCCCCCCGGCGGTGCGAACGGCTCGGCTTCGGCGCATCGCGTCGGCGGCGCGGTGACGCTCGGTCATCGGCGCTCCCCGGCGAGCTGGCGCAGCGCGCGGCGCGCCTCGTCGCGGTCGCTGAAGGGCAGGCGCTCGCGGCCGAGGATCTGGTAGTCCTCGTGGCCCTTGCCGGCGATCACCACCGTGTCGTCGGGGCCGGCGATGCGCAGCGCGGCCCGGATCGCCTCGCGGCGGTCGACGACGCGTGCGAAGCTCTTCGGCGTGTCGAGCGCGTCGGCCGGCACGCGCGCGAGCCCGCCGAGGCCGCGCTCGACGTCGTCGAGGATGCGCTCGGGGTCCTCGGTGCGCGGGTTGTCGCTCGTCGCGACGACGCGGTCGGCGTGGCGCACGACGGCCTCGGCCATCAGCGGCCGCTTCGCGCGGTCGCGGTCGCCGCCGCAGCCGAACACCGCGATCAGCCGCCCGGGACACAGAGGGCGCAGCGTCGCGAGCAGCTTCTCGACCGCGTCGGGCGTGTGCGCGTAGTCGACGATCACGCGCGGGCCGCCGCCGTCGACCGCGACCCGCTCGACGCGTCCGGGCACCTGCGGGCAGGCCGCGACGCCGGAGGCGATCGCGTCGGCCGACACGTCGAGGGCCGCCGCGACGCCGACCGCGACGAGCAGGTTCTCGAGGTTGAAGTCGCCGAGCAGCGGCAGGGCGAGCTCGAGCTCGCCTCCGCCGGGCAGCGCGACGCGCGCGCGCGAGCCGTCGCCGCGCACCTGCGCGTCGAGCAGCCGCAGCTCGGCCGCGCCGGCCGCGTGGCGCGACACGCGCAGCACGCGGGCGCCGACCTCGCGGGCCGCGGCGACGAAGGCCTCGCCGCTCGGGTCGTCGACGTTGACCACCGCGGTACCGGCCGGGTCGAGGTGGCGGCGCATCAGCGCGAGCTTCGCGTCGCGGTAGCGCGCCATGTCCCCGTGGTGGTCGAGGTGGTCCTGGGTCAGGTTCGTGAACGCCGCGACCCGGAAGCGGCAGCCGTCGACGCGGCCGAAGTCGAGCCCGTGCGACGACACCTCCATCACCGCGGTGTCGACTCCCGCGGTGCGCATCGTCCGCAGCGTGCGTTGGAGGTCGAGGCTCTCCGGCGTCGTGTTGAGCGCGCGCTCGCGGACGTCGGCGAAGCGCACCTCGACGGTGCCGATCAGCCCGACGCGTCGCCCGGCGGCCGCGAGGATCGATTCGGCGAGGTAGGTCGTCGACGTCTTGCCGTTCGTGCCGGTGACCCCGACGAGCGTCAGCTCGCGGCCGGGGTCGCCGAAGAAGCGCGCGGCGATCGGCGCGAGCGCGCGGCGCGAGTCGGGCACGACCACCGCGCAGGCGGCGCCGAGCGCGAGGTCCCCGGGCAGCTCCTCGACGACGAGCGCCGCGGCGCCGAGCTCGAGCGCCGGGCGCAGGAACGCGTGGCCGTCGGCCTCGGCGCCGCGCAGCGCGAAGAACGCGTCGCCGGGCGCGACCGCGCGCGAGTCGTAGACCAGACCGCCGATCACCGGGTTCGGCCCGGCGCTGCCGGACGCGCGACGGGTCGGCGCGTTCTCGGCGGGCAGTGCCGCGAGCAGCGCGTCGAGACGCATCAGCCCGCACCTCCGCGCGCGACGGCGGCCGGTGCTGCGGGGGCGTCGCCTCCGCCGCTGAACTCGATCTGCACGGTGTCGCTCCCGGCGACCACCACGCTGCCCGGCGGCGGACTCTGCCGCACGGCGAGGCCGCTGCCCTCGAGCTTGACCCGCAGGCCGTTGGCCGCGGTGACCTGCATCACCTCGCTGCGGGTCAGGCCGCGGAAGTCGGGCAGCAGCACGCGGTCGCGGAATGCGGCGACGCGCACGGCCGACTCGCCCGGCGCCGGCGCGCGCGGCGTCGCGGCCGGAGGGCGGGGCGGGGCGGTCGGCTGCGGTCGGGCTGGAGCGGGGCGCGCGGCGACGGCCTTCGGCGCGGCCGGCGGCGGCGGCGACGCGACCGCCGGCGTCGCCTCGTCGGCCGGCGGCGGCGCGGCGGCCGCGAGCTGGACCCCGTCGGCGCCGACG
>CAZQYK010000243.1:0-8902 GCA_964597285.1 uncultured Spirochaetales bacterium | reverse complement strand
GATGATCAGGTCCGTGATGTCGAGCGCCTCGCGCGTGTAGAGCAGGCCGGGCGAGCCGCGGCGCATGATGATCGTGAAGCCGGCCTCCTTGCCGGCGTCCTCGATCACGCCGACGAGCTTCTTCATCAGCGGCGCCTCGATACGGCGCTGGTCGAGCTGGAGCTGGCCGTCGAGCTCCTTGGTCTTGTTCTCGATCTGGTTGCGCATCTCGGCCATGTCGAGGTTCTTCTGGAAGAGCGCCTCGTCCGAGAGCGCGAAGCGCTTCTGCTTGATGTCCTCTTCGAGGGCCTGGTAGCGCTCGATCATCGGCTGGATCTGCCCCTCGGCCTCGCGCTGCTTGCGGGCCAGCTCCTCGCGCGCGGCGCGGCCGTCCTTGGTCGAGCTGACCGCCTGGTCGACGTCGACGACGCCGATCTTGACGTTCTCGTGGTTGGCGCCGGTCCCCCAGACCAGCAACGCCATCAGGGACAGCAGGACGAAGGTGTCGCTTCTTCTCATGATTCGGGACCTCACTTCCGGAGCGACGGCGAGCATATCGCGCATCCGGTCGGACGATTGCGGGATCTTCCCGGGGGGACCGCGGCTCAGAACGCCGAGCCCCCGATCGAGAACTCGAAGACGGGGGAGTCTTCCACGGACAGCCGGTCCAGCGGGAACCCCAGCACCACCGCGAGCGGGCCGAAGGGCGAGAACCACTGGACGCCGGCGCCGGTACCGTAGCGCCACTCGGTCACGTCCACGAGGTTCCACTGCCGCTCGTCGAAGGCGTTGCCGGCGTCGATGAACGCGACCCCCTGGAGGCCGATCGTCTCCGAGATCGGGAAGCGGTACTCGAAGGTCGCCGCGGCGAACTTGTTGCCGCCGACGACGTCGGTCTCGTCGAGGTCGTCGAAGTCGTCGATGTCGCGGTCGGTGATCGAGTTGCAGCGCCCGTCGAGGTCGCCGGCGCCGAAGGGGTTGACGAAGGTGTCGTCGCACTGGCCGTTCGGGTCGACGCCGACCGGGACGAACACGTTGCCCCCGACGCGGCGCAGGATCGGCCGGCGCGGGCCCACCGAGCGCGCGCGGAAGCCGCGCAGCTGGAACTGCCCGAGGCCGCCGAGGAAGTAGCGCTCGGTGAGCGGCAGCGTCAGGTCGTCGTCGACGTCCTCGAGGCGCCGCGCCTGGCCGCCGGCGAGCGCGATCAGCTGGTCGTCGTTGGCCGCCGGCGCGAAGGTGTCGAACTGCGAGATGCGGTTGAACGGGAAGGCCCAGCCGATGCGGCCAGCGACGACGAAGCTCGAGCGGTCGAGCAGCCAGTCGGGCGCGCCGAGGAACCAGATCGCGCGCCCCTCGACGCGCGCGAAGCGCGAGAAGCCGCCGAGCCCGGCGCCCTCGAGCGACAGGCCGAGCTGGCGGCCCGCGGTCGGCGCGAGGCGGTCGTTGCGTGTGTCCGACACGACCGACACGCCGACCAGGCTGCTCGACACCTGGTCCTGCAGGATCTCGCGCACGATCAGTCCGGCGGCGTCGACGTTGCGGTCGTCGTCGAGCTCGCGCAGGTTGAAGCCGTAGCGCAGGAAGCCGCGCGTCGTCGCGTCCTCGTTCAGCGCGTGGCCGAGCACGACGTCGGCGCCGATCTGGTTCTGGCGGAAGTCCTGGAACTCGAGGCTCGTGCGCGAGAAGGTCGTCGACAGGCTGAACTCGGTGCCGAGGAAGTACGGGTCGAGCAGGCTCACGAAGAAGCGCTGTGACCGGCGGCCGAGGTCCGCCGACACGTTCGCGCCGTAGCCGCGCCCGAAGAGATTCGTCTGCGACAGCGAGCCGGTGACGACGAGGCCGTCCTGCGACGAGAAGCCGGCGCCGAAGCTGAAGGAGCCGGTCGGCCGCTCGACGACGCTGACCTTCAGGTCGAGCTGGTCGGGCTCGTCGGTCGGCTCGGTCTGGAAGTCGACCTCCTCGAAGTAGCCGAGGCGCTCGACGCGCGTGCGCGCCGCGAGCACCTTGCGCTGCGAGTAGAGCTGGCCCTCGACGATCGGGATCTCGCGTCGGATCACCGGGTCGACGCTGATCGAGTTGCCCTCGATCTCGATCCTGCGGATGAAGTAGAGCGGCCCCTTGCGCACCTCGAAGTCGACGTCGACGTCCTCGGTCGCCTGCGAGAGGTTCGACAGCGGCGTCACCTGCGCGAAGTAGAAGCCGCGGTCCTGATAGTGCTCGGTCAGCGCGGCGATGTCGTCGTTGAGGTAGCTGCGGTTGAAGACGTCGCCCGTCTTGAGCTTGAGCTTCCTCTGCAGCGCGTCGATGTCGACCGTCGAGTCGCCGGTGACGTCGATGTCGCCGACGCGGAACAGGTTCCCCTCCTCGATCCGCACCCGCACGACGAGCCCGTCCTCGTCGGCGACCACCTGCGGCTCGCCGACGGCGACCTGCAGGTAGCCCGAGTCGGTGTAGCGGCGCTCGATCCGGCGCAGGTCCTGAACGAAGAGCGGCTCCGAGTAGGTGCCGGAGTGGTCGAACCACGACGTGGCGTAGGACCAGAAGCGCCAGGTGCGGGTCTGAAAGCCCTCCCGCAGTTCGTCGTCGTCGAAGCGCTCGTTGCCGCTGAACTCGATGTCGCGCAGCTTGAGCTTCTCGCCCTCGTCGACGGTGAAGTGGATCCCGACCACCGACTCGCCCATCGACTCGATCTCGAAGCTCACCTCGGCCAGGTAGTAGCCCTGGGCGCGGTACTGGGCCTCGATGCGCTCGCGGTTCTCGAAGAGCAGCGGGTAGTCGAGCGTCGAGCCGGTGGTCAGCGTCAGCGAGTCGCGGATCTCGTCGCTGTCGATGTTCTCGTTGCCGGAGATCGAGATCTGCCGCACCAGCGGGTTCTCCTCGACCTCGTAGATCAGCACCGGTCCCTCGTCGCTCTTCTCCTCGAGCACGCGTACGTCGCGAAAGAAGCCGAGCTTGTGGATCTCGGCGATGTCGGTCGCGATGCGCCCTGGGTCGATCGGCTCGCCGACCTGCGTCGCGATGCGGCCGCGGATCGCGTCGGCCTCGATGCGACGGTTTCCTCGCACGAGGATCCGCGCGACGACCTCCTCGCCGACGCGCCGCTGCGCCGTCGGGTCGGCGAGCACGACGTCGAAGCGCACCTTGACGCCCGCCTCGCTGCGCTCGGTCTGCGCCGTCGCCGACAGGAGCGCTCCGCTCGCGCGCAGCTGCGCCAGGTCGGCGCGCACGGCGAGCGGATCGTAGGGCTGGCCGACCCGCGTCGAGAGGCGCGACAGGATCTGGCTCTCGAAGCCCGGCGCGCCGGTCACCTCGACCGCGACGACGCGCGCCGGCGGCGCGCCGACCACGCGCGCGACGACCGCCGCGGCGACCTCGCCGAGGCGCGCGACGACCGCCGCCTCGCCGTCGGCGGTGACGACCTGCGTCGTGCTGGTCTCGCCGAGCGCGCGCGGCGTCAGCCGCACCGCGAGGTCGATGCCTCCGCCGCGCACGAGCTGCGTCGCGCGGCCGGTGACGACGTAGTCCGCGTCGAGCTCGTCCGCGAGCCGGCGCAGCGCCGCGTCGCGCGTCTCCCCGGCCCGGGGCTCGGGCGCGTCGACGCGCAGCGCCTCGTCGACGATCGCGACGCGTCCGTCCTCGAGCAGGATCGCCGACAGGTCGCGCGCGAGCCGAGCGCCGAGCTCGGCGCCGGCCTCGACGCTCTGCACCGCGAAGCCGAGCACCGCGACGCGCGGCGCCGGCCCGCCGGCGTCCTCGGCGCCGTCGGGCTGCGCCCAGGCGGCCGGCGGCGCGCTCAGTGCGACGGCGAGCAGCGCCGCGAGGCCGAACCGGGCGCCGGGCCGCGTCGAGCGCCGCGGTCGCGCGCGGCCCGGGCGAAGTGAGCGCACCCGTTCCTCCAAGTCGCTGCGAACGCTCCAATCGCTCCGCGAGCGTCCGGGCGCGCCCGGACCGCCCCGAGCTGCTGCTGCCGGACGGCGAGGTGGCGGGGGTCGGGCCGGACTCTACTGCGCCTGCCGCGACTCCTCCAGATAGCCGTCGATCAGCTCGACGGAGCGTCCGAGGCGCGCCGCGAGCGTCGGGCTGTGCGTGACGACGACCAGCGCCGTGCCGTGCTCGCGGTTCATCTCGAGCAGCAGCTCGAGTACCTGGTCGGCCGTCTTCGGATCGAGGTTGCCGGTCGGCTCGTCGGCGAGCAGCAGCCTCGGCTCGAGCACGAGCGCTCGCGCGACCGCGACGCGCTGGCGCTCGCCGCCCGACAGCTTGCCCACCGGGTGACTCATCCGGTGCTGCAGGCCCACCTCGACGAGCAGCGCCTCCGCGCGCTCGCGCATCTCGCGCGCCGACAAGCCGCCGAGCAGGCCCGGCATCATCACGTTCTCGCAGGCGTCGAACTCGGGAAGCAGGTGGTGGAACTGGAAGATGAAGCCGAGGCTGCGGTTGCGGAAGCGCGCGAGCCCCGCGGCGTCGCGTGCGAACAGGTCCTCGCCGTCGAAGTGCAGCGTCCCGGCGCTCGGCCGGTCGAGCGTGCCGAGCAGGTGCAGCAGCGTCGACTTGCCGACGCCGGAGTTCCCTACGATCGCGATGCGCTCGCGCTCGTGGATGCGCAGGTCTACGCCGCGCAGCACCTCGATCGTGCCGTCGCCGGTCACGAAGGAGCGGCGCAGACCGCGCGCCTCGAGCATCGGCTCACTCATAGCGGAGCGACTCCACCGGATCGAGCTGCGCCGCCTGGCGGCTCGGCAGCAGCGTCGCGCCGAGCGCGAGCACGAGCGCGACGCCGACCGCGAGCGCGATCTGGCCGAAGTCGAGCTCGGCCGGAAGCGTCGAGAACTGGTAGATGCTGGCCGGCAGCGTGTCGATGCCGAGCACGTCCTCGATGCGGCGCTGGATGAACCCGATGCGCGCGGTGACCGAGATGCCGGCGACGACGCCGAGCGCGGTGCCGACGAGGCCGATCAGCGTGCCCTCGAGCGCGAAGATGCGCTCGATCGCGTCGTCCTCGGCGCCCATCGTCTTCAGGATCGCGATGTCGCTCGACTTCTCCATGATCATCATCACGAGCGTCGAGACGATCGAGAAGGCCGCGACGACCATCACCATCATCAGCAGCAGGAACATCATCACGCGCTCGCTCTTCAGCGCCTGGAAGAAGGCCGGGAAGAACTCCTTCCAGTCGCGCGTGTAATACGGGAAGCCGAGCTTGCGCTGCACGCGTTCGGCGACCGCCTGCGAACGGTAGTAGTCGGTCGTGCGGGCCTCGACGCCGTCGATGACGTCGCCGACGCGGCGGAACTCCTGCGCGGCGGCGAGGTTCACGTAGGTGTACATCTCGTCGTACTGGAAGAAGCTCGACTCGAAGATCCCGCCGATCCGGAAGCGCGCGAGCCGCGGCGCCGGGCCGAGCGGGGTCTGCGGCCCGCCGAAGGGCGAGATCAGCGTCAGCGGCTGGCCGACGCGCAGGTTCAGCGCGCGCGCGAGCTGGCTGCCGACGAGGATCGCCGGCGCCTCGTCGCCGTCGGCGCCGGCGTGCAGGCTGTCGAGCGAGCCGTCGACGAGATCCTCGCGCAGGTCGGTGACCTGGCCGACGCGCTCCGGGTCGACGCCGCGCACGCGCACCGCGACGATCTGGCCGGCCTCGCCGCGCACCATGCCCTCGGCGTCGAGGTAGGGCGACGCGGCGACGACGCCGTCGGTCGCGGCGACCTGCTCGAGGATCTCGCGGTACTCCTCGCCGCCTCCGGCGGCGCCGATCGAGCCAGCGCCACTGTGCACCGTGAAGTGCGCGCGATTGCCGATGATCTCGTCGCGCCAGGTGCGCTCGAAGCCGTTCATCACCGAGAGCACGGTGATGATCAGCCACACGCCGGCGGCGATGCCGACGACGCAGATGCCGGTGATGATCGAGATGAAGGTCTGGCGGCGCTTCGCGAGCAGGTAGCGCACCGCGATGAACCACTCGGCGCTGCGGCGGCTGTCGACGATGCCGGAGACCGCCAGTGGGACGAGCCCGAAGGCGACCGCGCCGAGCAGCGGCAGCAGCAGGCCGACGCCGAGCAGCGGCACCGCAGGGTCGGGGCCCGGCAGCACCCACGCGAGCGCGACGCCGGGCGCGAGCGCCGCGGCGAGCACGCCGAACATCCGCTCGGCGTCGCCGCGCGGCGCGCCGGAGCCGCGACGGCGCCACGCGAGGCCGAGCGCCGCGACCGCCGCGACCGAGAACGGCGCCGCGGCGTACCCGACCCGCGCAGTGCCGCCGAGCACGAGCGCGGTGCCCAGGCCGAGCGCGACGAGGACGCCGGTCGCGAGCGCGCGCACGTCGAGCCAACGCAGCAGCGCCAGCGCGAGCGCGCCGAAGAGCGCGACACCGGCGGCCGCGAACGCGGCACCGGCCGTCCACGTCGCCGCGCCGTGCGACGGGCCGACCTCGACGCGCTCGGCGAGACCGGCCTGCACGAGCAGCGCGTCGGCGACGCCGGCGTGGACGAAGAAGGCCGTCAGCGTCGCAGCCCACGCCAGCGCGCAGACCGCGCGCGTGCTCCAGCGCCGCGACGCGCGCGCGAAGCGCTCGAGCGCGACGACCGCCGAGCCGGTGAAGAGCAGCGTCATCGCGTTGATGCCGAGCGCGAGCGCCGCGATCAGCCCGAGCGCGACGGTGCCGCCGGCGGCGGTCAGGACCCCCCAAAGTGCGCCGACGAGGTCGCTCACCCGCCCTCCCCCGCGTCGCCGGCCGGCCGCATGTGGGGGAAGCTGATCACCTCGCGCAGGCTCGGCGCGTCGCACAGCACCATCGCGAGGCGGTCGACGCCGATCCCGAGCCCGCCGGTCGGCGGCAGGCCGACCTCGAGCGCGCGCAGGTAGTCCTCGTCGAGCGGGTGCGCCTCCTCGTCGCCGGCCTCGAGCGCGCGCCGGCTCGCGACCAGGCGCTCGCGCTGGTCGTCGGGGTCGTTGAGCTCGCTGAACGCGTTGCCGATCTCCATGCCGCACAGGAAGGGCTCGAAGCGCTCGACGAGGCGCGGGTCGTCGGCCGAGCGCTTCGCCAGCGGCGACAGCTCGACGGGGTAGTCGGTGACGAAGGTCGGCTGCACCAGCCCCGGCTCCACGTACGCGCTGAACAGGTCGTCGACGAGGCGACCCCAGCTGAGCGCGCCGCCGGGGTCCCAGCCCTTCGCGCGCACCGCGGCCGAGAGCGACCCGAGGTCGGCGTGGGCGAGGACGTCGATGCCGGTGGCCTCGCCGATCGCGTCGCGCAGCGTCACGCGCCGCCACGCGCCGCCGAGCTCGATGCGCTGCCCGGCGTACTCGATCGCGCTGCCGCCGAGCACGCGCTCGGCGATCTCCTGCACCAGCGACTGCGTCAGCTCCATCATGTCGCGGTAGTCGGCGTAGGCCTGGTAGCACTCCATCATCGTGAACTCGGGGTTGTGCTTGCGCGACACGCCCTCGTTGCGGAACACGCGGCCGATCTCGTAGACGCGGTCGAGCCCCCCGACGACCAGGCGCTTCAGGTAGAGCTCGTCGGAGATGCGCAGGTACAGCTCCTGGTCGTATGCGTGGTGGTGCGTCGTGAACGGGCGCGCCGCGGCGCCGCCGTAGATCGGCTGGAGCACTGGCGTCTCGACCTCGAGGAAGCCGCGCGCGTCGAGCCCGGCGCGCAGCGCGCTGACGACGCGGCTGCGGCGCACTGCGATGCGTCGCACGTCGGGGTTCACGAGCAGGTCGAGGTAGCGCTGGCGGAAGCGCAGCTCGACGTCGGCCAGGCCGTGCCACTTCTCGGGCAGCGGCGCGAGACCCTTCGCGAGCAGCTCGGCGGCGCGGACGTCGACCGTCAGCTCGCCGTGTTTCGTGCGCCACACGGGGCCCTCGACGCGCACGAAGTCGCCGATGTCGAGCGACTTCACGAACGCGAAGAGCTCCGCCGGAATCTCGCTCTTCTTCGCGCTGATCTGGAGGCGCTCGCCGTCCTCCTGGAGCGTCGCGAACAGGAGCTTGCCGAACGAGCGCAGCGCGACGACGCGGCCGGCGACGCCGACGCTGCGCGGCGCTGCCTCGAGCGACTCGGCGTCCTCGTCGCCGAAGCGCTCGCGCAGGTCGGCGATCGGCTCGCGCGGCCCGACGCGCGCCGGATACGGGTCGACGCCTGCCTCGCGCAACGCCGCGAGCTTCGCGCGGCGCGACTCGCGCTCGCGCTCGCTCACGCCTGCTCCGGGGCGCCGCCCGCCTTCCACAGCAGCGTCGCGCGGATGAAGCGGTCGAGGTCGCCCTCGAGCACCGCGTCGACGTTGCCCATCTCGCAGTCGGTGCGGTGGTCCTTGACGCGCTGCTGCGGGTGCAGCGTGTACGAGCGGATCTGGCTGCCGAAGTCGATCTTCTCCTTCTCGCCGCGCAGCGCCGCGAGCTTCTCCTCCTGCTCGCGGCGCGCGTGCTCGTAGAGCCGCGCGCGCAGCACCTTCAGCGCCGACGAGCGGTTCTTGTGCTGCGAGCGCTCGTTCTGGCACTGGACGACGATGCCGGTCGGGAGGTGAGTGATCCGCACGGCGGAGTCGGTCTTGTTCACGTGCTGGCCGCCGGCGCCGCTCGCCCGGTAGGTGTCCACGCGCACGTCGGCGGGATTGATCTCGACGTCGCTCAGGCCGTCGGCCTCGGGCATCACCGCGACCGTCGCGGCGGAGGTGTGGATGCGCCCCTGGGTCTCGGTGGCCGGCACGCGCTGCACGCGATGGCCGCCGGACTCGAACTTGAGGCGCGAGTAGGCGCCGGGGCCGACGATGCGCGCGATGACCTCCTTGTAGCCGCCGGCTTCCCCGGGGCTCTCCGCGACCACCTCCACCTGCCAGCGGTTGCGCTCGGCGAAGCGCGCGTACATGCGGAAGAGGTCGCCGGCGAAGAGCGCGCTCTCGTCGCCGCCGGTGCCGGCGCGGATCTC
>CAZQYK010000242.1:0-3611 GCA_964597285.1 uncultured Spirochaetales bacterium | reverse complement strand
GCTCGGCGTGATGGCCGCGGCGGTGAGCCTGATCGGCGGCGGCGTGCTCGAGCGCTTCCCGGAGCTGCGCGTGGCGCTGCTCGAAGGCAACTGCTCGTGGGCGCCGTGGCTCCTGCACCGGCTCGACGAGCACCACGAGTGGGTCGGCTGGTACGAGGCGAAGGAGCTGACGAAGAAGCCGTCGGAGTACTTCCGCGACAACTGCTTCGTGTCGGTCGAGGTCGACGAGGAGACCGTCGTCCACTACGTCGACTGGTTCGGCGACGACAACCTCGTCTTCTCGACCGACTATCCGCACGGCGACTCGCAGTACCCGCACGCGGTCGAGACCTTCCGCAAGCTGCCGCTCTCCGAGGAGTCGCAGCGCAAGGTCGCCGGCGACAACTGGAGCCGGCTCTACCGGATTCCGCTCGAGCGCAAGCGGCCGCGCTGAGAGGCGGGGGCTCAAGTCCGGGCCGGCCCGGCCGATGCACGTCGCGGGTCGATCGCGACCCGAGAGGTGCCCCTGGATGGGATCCGTACGCTCCCCGCGCGCTTTCGCCGCCCTGCTCGCCGCCCTGCTCGCCGCCGTCCCGGCCGCGGCGCTGACGATCGACTCCTTCGAGGCCGGCGACTTCGACGTCCAGGCCGCCTGGGGCGCCGGCACGATCTCCGCCGAGCAGTCCGGGATCGCGGGCACGGCCGGCGGCGTGCGCCTCGTGCGGGTGCGGGCGAACGGCGCCGGCCCGTTCGGGTCGGCGCGCGCGACGCTCGCGACGACGTCCGGCGACGACGGCGCGACGCTGAGCTCCGTCGGCCTCGGCGTCGTCGGGACCTTCCACCTGGTCTACGACGGCGTCGCGAACGGCGGCAACGACGGCATCGGCGGCGCGCTCGGGCTCGACCTGAGCGGCTTCGACGCGATCGAGATCGCGAGCGCGGGCGTCGCGAGCGGCGTCACGGTGCAGCTCTCGCTGTGGACGGGGTCGGGCGCCGGCTTCGGCTCGGTGCTGCCCTTCACGACCGGCACCGCGTCGATCCCGCTCTCGGGCTTCGCGCTCGACCTCTCCGACGTCCGCTCGCTGCTGCTCACCTTCGACGACGTCGACGCGCTCGACCTGTTCTCGCTGAGCGACGTCTCGGCGGTGACGCCGGAGCCCGGCAGCGGTCTCCTGCTCGGGGCCGGGCTGGCCGGCCTCGCGGTGAGGAGGCGAAGGGTGTCCGCCGCTCAACCGAACGCGTAGGGCCCGCCGCGCTCGATCGCGCGGCGGTACGCGGGCCGCGCCTGCACGCGCTCGAGGAACGCGGCCAGCCGCGGGAACTTCTCGAGCCCGTAGAGCATCCGCCCGGCCTGGATCACGAACGTGAGCTGGATGTCGGCCGCGGTCAGCGCGTCGCCGACGAAGTAGTCGTGCTCGCGGAGCTCCGAGTCGAGGAAGCCGAAGTGGTTCTCGATCTCGCCGTGCACGCGCGGGATCAGCGGCGCTCCGCCGTCGCCGAGCCGACCCAGCAGCAGCTTCAGCATCACCGGCAGCATCGCCGAGCCCTCGGCGTAGTGCAGCCACTGCTGATGGCGCAGCCACTCGGGCGAGTCCTCCGGCGGCGCGAGCCGGCCGCGGCCGTGGCGCCGGACCAGGTGATCGAGGATCGCGCCCGACTCGAAGATCACGCGGCCGTCGTCGCGCAGCACCGGCGCCTTGCCGAGCGGATGGATCGCCTTCAGCGACTCCGGGGCCAGGTTCGTCTGCGCGTCGCGCTGGTAGGGCACGATCTCGTATTCGAGCTCGAGCTCCTCGAGGCACCAGAGCACGCGCTGCGAGCGGGAGTTGTTGAGGTGGTGGACTTCGATCATCGGAGGGGATTCTACGCGCACCGGCGGCGTTTTGCCGCCGGCTCTTTCGCTCTACCCTCCGCGCCTCGTGAACGTCGTCGAGCTGCGCGGGGTGACGAAGCGCTTCGGAGACCGGGTCGCCGTCGACGGTCTCGACCTCGAGGTGCCGGGCGGGCTGTGCTTCGGCCTGCTCGGACCGAACGGTGCGGGGAAGACGACGACGCTGCGGATGACCTTCGGCGTCACCGCGCCGACGCGCGGCGAGATCCGCGTGTTCGGGATCGACGTCGCGCGCGACCCGCGCGCGGTCAAGGCGCGCCTCGGCGTCACGCTGCAGGAGAACGTGCTGATCGAGCCGCTCTCGCCGCGCGAGAACCTGCGCGTGTTCGGGCGCTACCACCTGCTGCGCGAGCCCGAGCTCTCGCGCCGCATCGACGAGCTCGTGGCCTTCCTCGAGCTCGGCTCGCACGCCGACCTGCCGGCGCGCGACCTGTCGGGCGGATTCCAGCGGCGGCTCGCGATCGCGATGTCGCTCGTCAACGACCCGGAGCTGCTCGTGCTCGACGAGCCGACGACCGGCCTCGACCCGGCGGTGCGGCTCGCGCTCTGGGCCCGCATCCGCGAGCTGCGCGGGCGGGGCAAGTCGATCCTGCTGACGACGCACTACATGGACGAGGCCGAGCGGCTGTGCGACGTCGTCGCGATCATGAGCCGCGGCCGCGCGGTCGCGCAGGGCCCGCCGCGCGAGCTCGTCGCGCGCCACCTTGCGCGCGACGCGGTCGAGCTCGTCTGCGACGCGGCCGAGGAGGCGCGGCTGGTCGGCGACGGAGCCGGGATCGTGACGCGCCTGCGCGCCGGGCGGCGCCTCGTGCTCTTCGTCGACGACGCCGCGCCGCTGATCGCCGCGATCCACGCGCGCGACGGCGGCGACCACCGCCCGCTCGTGTCCCGGCCGGCGAACCTCGAGGACGTGTTCCTGCTGCTGACCGGCACCGCGCTCGAGGGCGGCGCGTGAGCGTCTCGCCCCGGCACGCGGTCTCGGTGTGGCGCCGCAACGCGACGATGTACGGCCGCACGTGGAAGGCGAACCTGCTGCCGAACTTCTTCGAGCCGGTCTTCTACCTCGCGGCGATCGGCATCGGCGTCGGCGCGTACGTGCAGGACATGGGCGGCGTGTCGTACGTCGAGTTCCTCGCGCCGGGTCTCGTCTGCGTCGCGGCGATGAACGGCGCGAGCTTCGAGGTCACCTACAACATCTTCGTGCGGATGACCTTCGAGAAGACCTACGACGCGATGCTGACGACCCCGATCGGCCCCGACGACGTGCTGGCCGGCGAGCTCCTGTGGGCGATGACGCGCGTCGCGATCTACGGCGGTATCTTCTTCGCCGTGATCGCGCTCTTCGGCCTCGCGCCGCTGCCGCGCGCGCTGCTCGCGCTGCCGGTGATCCCGCTGACCGGGCTGCTCTTCGCGGCGATCGGCCTCGCGTTCTCGCTGCGCGTCACCGCGATCGACCACTTCAGCTTCTACTTCACGCTCTTCCTGACGCCGCTCTTCCTGTTCTCGGACGTCTTCTTCCCGCTCGCCGAGCGGCTCTCCGGCGTCTGGCTCGTCGTCGCCGAAGGGCTGCCGCTGCTGCACCCGGTGCGGCTCGCGCGCGCGGCCTTCCATGGGAGCTTCGGCTGGGTGCACGTCTGGGACGTCGCCTACGTCGCGCTCGTCAGCGCGGTGCTGCTCGGGTGGGCGCGCCGCACCGTGCGCGCGCGGCTCACGAGCTGACGCCGGCGTGACAAGGGCCGCC
>CAZQYK010000241.1:0-5163 GCA_964597285.1 uncultured Spirochaetales bacterium | reverse complement strand
CGCTCGCGCTCGCGCAACCGCGAGCTCGCTCGCGAGCGCCTGGCCGAGCTGCTCCGCGACGCGCTGCGCACGCGCGTGCCGCGCGTGCCGACGCGCGCGGGCGCCGGGGCGAAACGCCGCGCCGTCGAGGCGAAGCGCCGCCGCAGCGCGAAGAAGCAGGCGCGGCGCCGCGTGCGCCCCGACGACGACGGATGAGCGCCGGCGGACTGTTCCCGCCCGGCGTCGCGTGGGCGAGCGCCGACGCCGACGCCGACCCGCCCGCGCTGCACCCCGACGAGGAGGCGCTCGCGAGCGCGATGGCGCCGGCGCGCCGGCGCGAGTTCGCCGGCGGCCGCGCGTGCGCGCACCGCGCGCTCGCGGCGCTCGGCGCCGGCGACGGGCCGGTGCTGCGCGGCGAGCGGCGGATGCCCGTGTGGCCCAACGGCGTCGTCGGCGCGATCACCCACGGCGCGGGCTTCTGCGCGGCCGCCGTCGCGCGCCGCAGCGCGTTCGCCGGCGTCGGCCTCGACGCCGAGCGGCTGCGCCCGCTCTCGCCGCGCGTGCTCGAGCGCATCGCCGGCGACGCCGAGCGCAGCGCGCTCGCGCGCCTTCCGGACCACCCCGCCGAGTGGTGGGGCGCCGTCGTGTTCTCGGCGAAGGAGAGCCTGTACAAGGCCTACTTCCCGTCGACGCGCGTCTTCCTCGCGTTCCGCGACGCCGAGATCGCGCTCGACCCGGCAGCCGGCGCGTTCGCCGCGCGCCTCGTGCGCGCCGACGCTCCCGACGCAGCCGGCCGACGCGCGTTCGAGGGCCGCTTCGAGCTGCGCGGCGATCTCGTGCTGACCGCGCTCGCGATCCCGGCGCGCGAGTAGCGCCGCGACGCCTACTGGATCCGCACCCTGCCCTCGAAGCCCTCGTCGCAGCCGTGGGCCTCCCGTAGCCGGGAGGGCCTACTGGATCCGCACTCTGCCCTCGAAGCCCTCGTCGTGGCCGTGGAAGTACTCGAGGCTCTCCTCGGGCCAGCGCCAGCAGTAGTAGCCGCGGCCGTTGTCGAAGTCGACGAGCCACGGGCCCTTCACCTCGACGCCGAGCGCCTCCATCGCGCGCACCCAGGTGCTCACCGCGGCGGCGATCTCGCGCTCGACGCCGCGGCGCGCCGGGTCGTCGGCGGCGAGCGCCTCGCGCCGCGCCTCGAGCGCCTCGACCGCGGCGACCGCGTCGGCGGTGCGCTGCCGCACCTCGCCGAGGATCTCGCGCGCCGCCTCGAGCCTCCAGCGCCGCTCGGCCACGCTACTCCTCGCCGCCGTCCGCCGACATCCGGATCAGCGTGCGGATCACCGCGCTGCGCTGCGCGCCGCCGATCAGCCGCTTCAGATCCTCGTAGAGCGTCGGGTCGTTCAGCAGCAGCCCGATGGTGCCCTCGCCGCGGTCCATCTTCGCGAGGATGCTGTTGAGCCGCGAGCCGGCCTCCATCGCCTCGACCACGACGTCCTGCTCGCCGACCGGCTCGTAGATCAGGCTGTGGAGCAGGCCCTGGCCGTGCGCGATCTCGTCGAGGATGCCCTCGAGCGTCGACAGCGAGCCCTCGATGCTCTCGACGCCGCTGCCGCTGTACTCGTCGTAGATCAGGCTGTGCAAGAGGCCCCCGCCCTCCTGGATCTGCCGCACGATGTCGGCGACCGCGACGACCGACTTCGCGAGGCCCTCGCCGCCGGCGTCCTGCTCGAACTCGGAGACGACGGCGTTGAGGCTCTCGGCGAGCGACGAGATGTTGTCGAGCGCCTTCGTGCCGGTGTCGACGACGCGGCTCAGGTCGGCCGGGCTCACCGCGCGGATCTCGTCGCCGGGCTCGAGCGCCGGCGCGTCCGGCGTGCCGAGCGACACCTCGACGTAGCGGTCGCCGAGCAGGCCGATCGTGCCGATCGACGCGGCCGAGTCGGCGCGGATCCGCGACTGCACGGCCGTGTCGATCTGGAGCCGCACGACGACCGCCGGCTCCCCGCCCGGGTGCGCGCCGAGCTCGACGCTCTCGACCCGCCCGACCTGGGTGCCGGCCAGCCAGACCGGCGCGTTCGAGATCAGGCCGCCGACGTTGTCGTAGTACGCGACGAGGCGGTAGCGGTCGCGGAACACGCCCTCCTGCGACGAGAGCATCAGGATCGTCAGCGCCAGCGCGCCGAGCGCCGCGACGACGAAGCCCCCGACGACGAGACTGAGGCGCTGTCGATCATGCATGGGCCGGTTCTCCATAGGGCTCGTCCGTGGCGTCGTGCACGCCGTCGAGGAAGGCCCGCACGTCGGGCTGCTGCGACGTGCGGATCTCCTCGGCGGTGCCCTCTGCCGCGATGCGGCCGTCCTTGAGCAGCGCGACGCGGTCCGAGATCGCGAAACACAGCTCGAGCTCGTGGGTCACGACGACCGACGTCACGCGCAGCTCGCGCTGCAGCGAGCGGATCAGGTCGCCGATGCGGCGCTGGTTCGCCGGGTCGAGGCCGGTCGTCGGCTCGTCGTAGAGGATCGCGCGCGGCTCGAGCGCGATGCCGCGCGCGACGCCGACCCGCTTGCGCATCCCGCCCGAGAGCTCCGACGGCAGCTTCGTCTCGACGCCGGGAAGCCCGACCTCCGCGAGCGCCTCGGCGACGCGCGCGGCGATGCGCTCCTCGGGCCAGCGCCGGTGCTCGCGCAGCGGGTACGCGACGTTCTCGAACACCGTCAGCGAGTCGAAGAGCGCGGCGCTCTGGAAGATCATCGAGCACGCGGTGCGCACCTCGACGAGCTCGTGCTCCGGCAGGCCCTGGATCTCGCGGCCGAAGACGCGCACCGCGCCCCGGTCGGGGCGCAAGAGGCCGATCACGTGCTTCAGGCACACCGACTTGCCGCTGCCCGAGCCGCCGAGGATCGTGAAGGTCTCGCCCTCGCGCACGCGCAGGTCGACGCCCCGCAGCACCTCGTGCCCGCCGAAGGACTTCCAGACCCCGTCGAGCTCGATCACCGTTTCCGTCAAAGCATCACCATCAGCTGGGTCAGGAAGAAGTCGGTGACGAGCACGCCGATCGACGCGACGACCACCGCCTGCGTCGTCGCGCGTCCGACGCCGACCGTGCCGCCGGTCGTCGCGAGCGCCGTCGAGCAGCCGACCATCGCGATCAGCCAGCCGAAGACGAAGGTCTTGGCGATGCCGGAGAAGAAGTCCTGGAGGGTGACGGTGTTCACGATCGTCTGGAGGTAGAAGTTCGGATCGATGCCGAACTGGCTCCACGACAGCACGAGGCCACCGAACACGCCGAGCACGTCGGCGAGCACCGTCAGCAGCGGCAGCGCGATCGTCGCCGCGAGCACACGCGGCAGCACGAGCTTCTGCACAGGATCGGCGCCCATCGAGCGGATCGCGTCGACCTGCTCGGTGACCTGCATCGCGCCGATCTCGGCGGTGATGCCGGCGCCGACGCGCCCGCCGACCATCAGCGCGGTCAGCACCGGCCCGAGCTCGCGCGCGAGCGAGAGCCCGACGACGCTGCCGACGTACGGCTTCGCGCCGAAGCGCGCCAGCGCGATGCCGGTCTGGAGCGCGAGCACCATGCCGGTGAAGAGTGCGGTGATCAGCACGATCGTGCTCGAGCGCGCGCCGATCGCCTCGAGCTGGCGCAGGCACTCGAGCCACGGGAAGCGCGGCCGCAGCGCCGCGCGCGCGGTGAGCCACGCGAGCAGCGCGAACTCCCCGACGCGGTCGACCGCGTCGACGACCCACGCGCCGATGCGCCCGACGCCGCCGCCGGGCCCGCTCACGGCGCGACCACGGCCGGCGCGGGCTCGCGCAGCGGCGTCAGCGTGCGCCACCACGCGTCGAAGTCCGACAGCGCGCTCTCGAAGCCGGCGCCGTCGCGCGCGCTGAGCACCGCGTCGAGCGCGCAGCGGCCGATCAGCAGCGTCACGGTCTTCATCCGCACGACCGCGCCGCCGTCGCTCGCGTCGAAGACCTGCTGCCAGCCGGCCAGGCCGTGCGACTCGACCGGGCCGGCCTCGCGCAGCGTGTGCGGCGGGATGTCGATGCGCAGGTGGCGCGCGAGCACGTCGGGCCGCGTCAGCGGGATCTTGCAGCGCGACGACAGGGTCATCCACACCGGACCGGGGCGACGGTACGCGAGCGCCGCGTGCTTCACCTCGACGCGCTCCCACGGCGGGCTCGACTCCGGGGGCGCGCCGATCCGGTAGCCGTGCCGCAGGTGCCGGAAGCCCCCGGCCTCCGAGACGAGCGGCGGGCTCGCGCAGCCAGGGCTCGACGCCAGCGACGTGACGCACAACGCCGTCGCGAGCCAGCGCGAGCGGCGCGGCCCGCTCCGGATCCGGGCCGGGCGCGGCTGCGCCACGCGCCGGCCGACGCCGGCCGCCTCCGGCCGCGCGCCGGCGACCCGCGCGCCAACCCACACGCCCATTCGGCGCGAGCCTACCGGATCGGCTCGCACGCGGCAGCGAGCGAGCGGGATCGGCTCGCACGCGGCAGCGAGTGGGCGGGATCGGCTCGCACGCGGCAGCGAGTGGGCGGGATCGGGTCGGACGCGGCAGCGAGCGGGCGGGATCCGGTCCGGCGATGCGCCGGCGTCCCGGCCTGCGTTCGGTGGCGACGGCGGTGCCCGACGCGATACTCGGCCCCCGTGACCGCCCCGTCGCGTGCCCCCGGCCGCCGCTCCGACCCCAACCCGCTCGTGCTCGCGAGCGCGTCGCCGCGCCGGCACGCGCTGCTCGCCGAGGCCGGCGTCGCGTTCGAGGCCGAGCCGTCCGACGTCGACGAGACCGGCCTCTCCGGCGAGGGACCCGAGGCAATGGCAGTGCGGCTCGCGCGCGCGAAGGCGCGGCACGTGGCCCGGCAGCTCGGCGCGCCGCGGCGGCTCGTGCTCGGCGCCGACACGGTCGTCGCGATCGGCGAGACGGCGTTCGGAAAGCCGCGCGACGCGGCCCACGCCGTCGAGCTGCTGACCGGGCTCGCAGGCCGCACGCACCGCGTGATCACCGCGGTCGCGATCGCCGAGAGCGCCGGCGCGCGCGTCTGGGAGTGCGCGGTGACGAGCCGGGTGACGCTGCGCGCCGCGTCGCGCGACGAGCTCGAGCGCTACGTCGCGCGCGGCGAGTCGCTCGACAAGGCCGGCGGCTACGCGCTCCAGGGCGCCGGCCGCGGCCTCGTCGCGC
>CAZQYK010000240.1:0-5849 GCA_964597285.1 uncultured Spirochaetales bacterium | reverse complement strand
GGCAGCGCCGCGAGGATGCGCCGCACGTCGGGCAGGAAGCCCATGTCGAACATGTGGTCGGCCTCGTCGAGCACGAGCGTCTCGACGGCGTCGAGGCGCAGCGCCCGCTGGCCGAGCAGGTCGAGCAGCCGGCCGGGGCAGGCGACGACCACGTCGGGGCGCCGCCGCAGCGCCGCGACCTGCGAGCGCAGCGAGACGCCGCCGAAGACGAGCGCCGTCCGCAGCGGCGTGTAGCGCGCGAGCGCGCGGATCTCGGCGTCGATCTGGCTCGCGAGCTCGCGCGTCGGCGCGAGCACGAGCGCGCGGGGGCCGGGGCGCCGCTCGCGCAGCAGCGCGTCGAGCAGCGGCAGCGCGAATGCGGCGGTCTTTCCGGTGCCGGTCTGGGCGAGTCCCAGCACGTCGGCGCCTTCGAGCGCAGCGGGAATCGTGTCGGCCTGGATCGGCCGGGCCTGGTCGAAGCCGGCGGCGCGCACGCCGCGCGCGAGATCGGGATGGAGGGCGAAGCGGTCGAATCCGCTCGCCGTGGAAGAAGAGGTCAAGTTGCAGGTCTCCCCCGCGTCACGCGCTTCGTTGGCGCGTGCGCTGCGGGTGCTTTGTTTCCGACCCGCACAACAGCTTCGGGCAAGAAGGGCTGGGGCGGCTCGACCCGGTATGGGGTCCTGTTGGCGCCGCTGCCGGGAACGATCGCCCGGCTCGATTGCCAGCGTGTTTAGCCGTTCCTCGAGACCCGCGCCAGCTTCGGGTCTCCGGCCTGTGTTCCCGCATCGGTCGCCCGCGCGCCGCACTGGAGCGCGCTAGTCTCTTCGTCGAACGGCACCGGATCGATCCCGGCCCGACGGGGCTCCGACGTCGGACGCCATCCCCTCCCCCGCGAATTCCCCGAGCGAGTGGGCGGCGTCACCCCGAGCGGCACCGCGAGCGTCGCTGCGAGCGTGGCAGGAGATCTCTTGTCCTTCGACGCGCACGCGGCGGCCGCACGCCAGCGACCCGCGTCGCTGGCCGCGGCCGACCCGCCGAGCTGTCCGCGCGCCGTTCCGAGCCGGGGCCACTCGTTCGGCGAGGCGCTCGAGTGTCGCTGCGGCAAGAGCTGGTGGTCGCATCAGCTCGCGCCGTCGCGCTGCCCGGTCGAGGCGCGGCGCCAGAACGGCCACGGGCGCCCGAGCCGCTGATTCCGCGCCCGCCAGCCTACCGGGCGATCGGCGACTCCGAGTCCGCTCAGCGCTGGCACGCGACTTGAATCGCGTTCGTGGCGCGTGCCCGGCGTGCTCCGGGCACGCGAGCGGACACGAGAGGACACGGGGGGTGAGAGGAGAAACGCTGATGTCGAACCTGGAACCCGCCCGCCCTGAGCGGGTTGAACGACGATTGCAGAAACTGCCCGGTCTCCTGATCGCTGGAATCGCCGCGGCGGCGCTCGGTGCGTCGAGCGCGGCCGCGGACGCCGACTGGCACGACGACCGCGCGTGCGCAGACGAGCGCTGCGAGGAGGCGCGCGACGCGACGGCGTTCCCGCCGTTCTCGTTCTGGAAGGACTCGAAGCGCGCGCGCGCGCGGCACGCGTTCGAGCGCGTCGAGCCCGCGCCGCCGGGGCTCGACCGAACCGACTGGGAAGGGCGGCCCGGCTTGAACGGCCCCGCGACGGCCGTGCCCGAGCCGTCGTCGTTCCTCGTGTTCGCGTTCGCCGCGCTCGCGGTCGTCCTGCCGCTGCGCCGCTTCGCGCTCGCGAGCGGCGCCGGCGGCGCGGCGTACGACGACCTGCCGAACACCGCCGACCCGCGTGTCGCCGCGAAGCGCGCGCTCGACGTCGCCGGCGCGCTCGTCGGCCTCGCGCTCGCTGCGCCGGTCGTCGCGCGCGCCCCGCGCGCGATCCGGCTCGACTCGCCCGGCGGCGCGTTCTTCCGCCAGACCCGCGTCGGCCGCGACGGCCGACCGTTCGGGATGTGGAAGCTCCGCACGATGGTCGCCGGCGCCGAGACGCTGCAGGAGTCGCTGCGCGACCGCAACCAGATGAGCGGCCCGGTCTTCAAGCTCGAAGACGATCCGCGCGTGACGCGCGCCGGCCGCTGGCTGCGCCGCTACAGCATCGACGAGCTGCCCCAGCTCTGGAACGTGCTGCGCGGCGAGATGAGCCTCGTCGGCCCGCGGCCGCCGCTGCCGAGCGAGGTCGCGGCCTACGGTGCGCGCGAGCGGCGCCGGCTCGACGTCAAGCCGGGCCTCACCTGCACCTGGCAGGTGTCGGGCCGCCATCGCGTCGACTTCGACGACTGGATGGAGATGGACCTCGACTACGTCGAGAACTGGTCGCTCAAGCGCGACGTCGCGCTGATCTGCAAGACCGTGCCGGTCGTGGTGCGCGGAACGGGAGCCTAGCCGGCGGCCGGCCGGAAGCGCGGGATCGCGAGGTCGTCGCTCATGTCTTCCCAGACGAGCTCGACCGGCAGCCCGATGCGCACCGCTTCCGGGTCGGCCCCGACGAGGTTCGAGATCATTCGCAGGCCCCCCGAGCCCTGGAGCGCGATCACCGCGATGACCGTCGGCAGCGGCTGGCCGGCTGCGATCGGGCGGTGCGCGATCGTGTACGTGTAGACCTCGCCGCGTCCCGACAGCTCCTGCCAGTCCGCGTCTTCCGACCGGCACGCGGCGCACACCGGCGCCGGCGGCAGCCGCGTGCGCCCGCACGCGCCGCAGCGCTGCACGACGAGCCGGTGCTCGGCGGCGGCCTGCCAGAACGGCAGCGTGATCGTGTCCGCCAACGGCGACGGCATCGTGTCGGGAAAGAAGCGCTCGCTCATGTCGCTATCGCCTACCTAGCAGCAGCGCGCTCGACGGCACGCACGCGCCGCTGGTCACCAGGCACACCTCGGCGCCGTCGACAGGGCTCGTCGAGTCGCCGCGCAGCGCGCGCACGCCCTCGACGACGTGGTTGAGCCCGTGGATGTACGCCTCGGAGAGGCTCCCGCCGTGCGTGTTCGTCGGCAGGCTCCCGTCCTGCCACGCGAGCGCGCCGCTCGCGACGAAGGGCCCGCCCTCGCCGCGCTTGCAGAAGCCGTAGTCCTCGAGCTGCATCAGCACGCAGCCGGTGAAGTGGTCGTAGATCTGCGCGACGTCGACGTCGCCCGGGCCCAGGCCGGCCTTGCCGTACAGGCGCCCGGCCATCTCCTCGCAGCCGCCGGTCGCGTAGAGCTCGTCGGCGACGTTCGCGTTCGTGAACGGGCCGAAGGCGTAGCCGCGCGGGGCGCCCTGCTCGCTCGCGAGGATCTCGACCGGTCGCTTCGACAGGTCGCGCGCGCGCTCGGCCGTCGTCACGACCACCGCGCACGCGCCGTCGCTCTCGAGGCAGCAGTCGAAGAGCCGATGCGGGTCGGCGATCATCGGCGACGCCTGGTGGTCGGCGAGCGTCATCGGCTTGCCGCCCATCACCGCGCGCGGGTTGCGCGTCGCATGCTCGCGGAAGGTCACCGCGATCTGGCCGAGCTGCTCGCTCGTCGTGCCATACAGGTGCATGTGGCGGCGCGTCGGCAGCGCGTAGGCGGCGGCCGCCATGATCAGCCCGTACGGCAGCGAGAAGCCCATCGACGCCATCATCGGCGTGTTCGCCTGCTGCACCGTCGGCCGCGGTGGCTCGGCGACCGGCGCCGACGCGTCGAGCCCGCCGGTGCCGAAGCGGAAGAACTGCCCCTGGCAGAGCGAGCGGTAGACGACGACGACCTCGGCCTGCCCGGTCTCGACCGCCATCGCCGCGTTGCCGACCGCCGCGCAGCCGCCGCCGCCGCCCGGCAGCCACACCATGTTCGCGTAGCGCAGCGCCGGCAGGCCGAGCTCGGCGGCGAGGAAGACGGCCTCGTTGCGGTCCTCGGCGAACGACGCGAGCCCGTCGACGTCGTCGACCGTGAGCCCGGCGTCGGCCACCGCGCGCAGGATCGCCTCGCACGCGAGCGCGTGCTCGCTCGGGTCGCCGATCCGGCCCCAGCGCGCGTAGCGCGTCTCGCCGGCCCCGACGAGGTGAGCGCGCCGGCCACCCGCCGTCCGGCTCATCGCGAGCCGCGCAGCGGCAGCGACAGCTCGACGCTGCCCGACGCGTGGTCGCCGAGGTCGTTCGCGGCGCGCACGGCCACCTCGATCACGCACTCGCCGCCCTCCTCGCGCCGCGCGGCGACGCGGCCGGTGAAGCGCAGCGTCTTGCCGGGGATCGCAGGCGCGCCGAGCCGGATCACGATCTTCCGCAGCTGGGCCTCCGGTCCGGCCCAGTCGGTGACGTAGCGCGCGACGTAGCCGTTCGTCGTCAGGATGTTCATGAACATGTCCGGAGCGCCCTGCTTGCGCGCGTACTCGGAGTCGTGGTGCACCGGCATGAAGTCGCGCGACGCGATCGCTCCGGCGACGATCCGCGTCGACGTCACCGGCAGGTCGAAGGTCGGCAGCTCGGAGCCGACGTCGGTGTTCGCGGCTCCGCTCATGACTTCCCCTTCAGCCGGTCGAGGTCGATCGTGCTCGGATCGAACTTCAGGATGCGGAAGCGCTGGCGCCCGACGACCTCTCCGTCGGCGGTCGCGTAGGTGGTCACCCAGGTCACGAAGTAGCCCTGGCCGAGCGCGGTGTTCTTGCGCGCCGAGATCGACTCGAGCTCGTTCGCGACGTGCAGGTGGTCGCCCGGGCGCAGGTAGCGCACGAACTCGAGCTCCGAGTCGGTCGCGAGCGTGCCGACGAAGCCGGCCTCGTCGAGCACCGGGATCGGGTTGTCGAGGTCGATGTCGCCCGGGGCGCCGCCGCGCTCGGCGATGCCCTCGATCTTCGGCCGCGGCATGCCCCAGGCCTGCAGCATCGCCGGCGGCGCGACGATTCCGCCGAAGCGCGTCGTCGCGGCGAAGTCCTCGTCGAGGTAGACGGGGTTGTGGTCTTCGAGCGCGTCGACCCAGTGGCGGATCATCGGCACGTTCACCGGGTCGGGCGCGACCGACGGCGGCCCCATCGGCCGCCCGACGTACTTCTCGAGCCGCTCGCGCAGCTCGTCGCTCTCGGGCATTCAGTCCTCCAGTGCCACGCCGTAGTGGTCGGTGTACGGGCGCATGCGCTCGCGCAGCGCGGCCGGGTCGATGCCCCAGTCCTCGGGCGCATAGCGGTGCTTGCCGAACTTCCCCTTCGGCTTCTCGGCCACGTAGCGGCGGATCGCGTCGGCGTGCTCGCCGGCGAATGCGCGGCCCATCCCGCCGTAGAGCTTCTCGACCGCGGCGACCGGGTCGCCCACCAGGTCGGCGAAGTGCGAGTCGACGATGCGCGGCGGCAGCTCGCCGGCGGCGCGCCGCCTCGCGAGCAGCATCATCAGCTCGCCCATGCCGACGCCGCCGGCCTCGGGCAGCTCGACGGCGTCGCTGCGCTCCCAGCGCACCGTGAAGAGCGTGCTCAGGCCCGACGGCTCGGTCTTGACCGGGTCGCGGTGCGTGTGTACGACCCACGCGTCGGGATAGGTCGCGAAGAGCAGGTCGACGAAGGCGATGTAGTACGGCGTCTTCAGCACCCAGGTGCGCGGCGGCGCGCCGTGCTGCAGCGTCTGCAGCAGCGCGCGGTGGTAGTCCATCGACGCCGGGTAGTCCGCCACCCAGCTCGGCAGGTTCGCGACCATGCCCCAGTGGCCGCCGGTGAAGCTCGGCAGCGTCAGCGTCACGCACTCGACCGGCAGGTCCGCGCGCAGCTCGTGGATCGACGCGAACTCCGGCTGCACATCGGCCCAGAACTCCTGCTCGCACTCGGCGAGCGCGCGGCGCGCCTCGCCGCTCTCGGCGCCGGCGAAGGGCAGCGGGTGGATGCCCTCCCACGCGAGCGGCGCGCGCGCGGCGGGGTCGAGCGCGAGC
>CAZQYK010000239.1:0-3390 GCA_964597285.1 uncultured Spirochaetales bacterium | reverse complement strand
GCGCGCGCAGGCCGTCGGCGAGCCGGTCGCGCCGGCGCGCGTAGGCCTCGCGCATCTCGGCCACCGCCGGCGCACCGTCGCGCAACGCCGCGATGCCGGCGTGCTGCACGAAGCGGTTCGCCGAGATGAACAGGTTCTGCGCGAGGATCTGGAGCGTGCGCAGCGCCTCGCGCGGCACGATCGCGTAGCCGAGCCGGAAGCCCGTCATCGCGTAGCGCTTCGAGAAGCCGTCGAGCACGAAGGCGTCGTCGGAAACCTGGAGCGCCGACGTCACGCGCGCTCCGTCGTAGACGAGGCCGTCGTAGATCTCGTCGGAGACGATCGTCACGCCGAGCTCGGCGATCGCGCGCAGCGTCTCGGCGCTCTGCACCGCGCCGGTCGGGTTCGCCGGCGAGCCGACGATGACCGCCTTCGTGCGCGGCGAGAGCGCGGCGCGCACCGCGTCGGGGTCGAGCGGGTAGCCCCGTCGCGGGTCGGTCGGCACGAACACCGGCTCGCCGCCGCAGACGCGCACGAAGCTCGGGTAGCAGGGATAGTGCGGCGTGCCGATCACGACCTCGTCGCCCGGCTCGAGCAGCAGCGAGAACACGAGCAGCATCGCCGGCGACGTGCCGCTCGTCACGAGCACGCGCTCCGGCTCGACCGCGGCGCCGAAACGGCGCGCGAGGTCGGCGGAGATCGCCTCGCGCAGCTCGGGCAGCCCGCGGCTGTCGGTGTAGCGCGTCTCGCCGCCGCGCAGCGCCGCCACGCAGGCCTCGACGACGGCGCCCGGCGGCGGGAAGTCGGGCTCGCCGATCTCGAGGTGCAGCACGCGCGCGCCCTCGCGCTCGAGCGCGAAGGCCCGCTCCATCACCTCCATCGCGAGGAAGGGCTCGATCCGGCCGATCCGCGCCGCGGGCTTCGAGCGCATGCCCCCGGTTAGCCGCGGCGCGCGCGGGTGTCAACCGAGCCGTGCGCGCAAGTGTCCGATCTTCCGCGCTTTCTCGCGCGCGTGCGCTTTGACCGCCGGCGGGCGCTCGGATACTATCCCGCGCCATGTCGAAGGGCGTGCAGGTCGCCGGCGGAGCGACGCTGATCGCGCTCCTGCTCGGCTGGTACGCGGCCACGAATCTCGAGAGCGGCGCGTCGTTCGCCTACTACCAGTCGCTCGAGGAGTTCGTCGCCTCGCCGGACGCGCGGGAGGGCGCGCACACGCGCGTGCACGGATACGTCGCGCTCGGATCGATCGAGCGCGACGTCGCGGCCCGCAGCGTGCGCTTCGCGGTTCAGAACGACCCGCCGCACGGCGGCGGCAGCGCCACAGGCGCGCTACCGGTGGTGTTCGCGAGCCTCGAGACGCCGGACCTGTTCAAGGACGGCGCCGAGGTCGTGCTCGAGGGGCGGCTCGTCGCGAGCGGCGACGACGCGAGCTTCCACGCCGACAAGGTCCTGGCGAAGTGCCCGTCGAAGTTCGAGGGCCAGTCTCCCGCGACCGCGCCGACGAGCTGAGGCGATGTCCGAGATCGGCGCCGTCTCCCTGCGCCTCGCGCTGCTGATCGCGCTCGCCGGCGTCGCGTCGGCGGTCTACGCCGGCGTCGCGCGCCGCGGCGACTGGACGCGCGTCGCCGAGCGCAGCGTCGGCGTCGTGTTCGTGCTCGTGAGCTCGGCGATGGCCGCGCTCTTCGTCTGCTTCGCGACGCACGACTTCCAGGTGGCCTACGTGCTGTCGCACTCGGCGCGCAGCATGCCGCTCCACTACCGCCTCGCGGCGCTGTGGGGCGGACAGGCGGGCTCGCTGCTGCTCTGGCTGTGGATGCTGTGCGCGTACGCGTCGGCGGCCGTGTGGTTCCACCGCGGCCGCGTGCGCGCGCTGATGCCGTGGGTGGTCGCAGTGCTGCTCGCGAACGCGATCTTCTTCCTGGTGCTGCTCGTCGGCGTCACCGACCCCTTCGAGAAGGTCCCGCCCGGGCACCTCACCTCCGACGGCCAGGGCCTGAATCCGCTGCTGCAGCACCCGGTGATGATGATCCACCCGCTGATGCTCTACACCGGCCTCGTCGGCTTCGTCGTGCCCTTCGCGTTCGCCTTCGCGGCGCTGATGTCGGGCGAGCTCGGCACCGCGTGGTTCCGCACCACGCGGCGCTGGACGCTCTTCCCGTGGCTCTTCCTGTCGATCGGGATCCTGCTCGGCGGGCGCTGGGCCTACGAGGTGCTCGGCTGGGGCGGCTACTGGGCCTGGGACCCGGTCGAGAACGCGTCGTTCATGCCGTGGCTGCCGGCCACCGCGTACCTGCACTCGGTGATGATCCAGGAGAAGCGCAACATGCTGAAGACCTGGAACCTGGTGCTGATCGGCCTGACCTACACGCTGTGCCTGTTCGGAACCTTCCTGACGCGCAGCGGCGTCGTGCAGTCGGTGCACGCCTTCGCGCAGACGCCGCTCTTCACGTCGGTCTTCCTCGGCTACGTGCTCGTGACGGCCGCGGTCTTCGGCGCGGCGCTGTGGTGGCGACGCGACGGCGTGCGCAGCGACGCGCGGCTCGAGTCGGTGGTGTCGCGCGAGGCGAGCTTCCTGCTCAACAACTGGGTATTCATCGCGATCCTCGCGGTCGTGTTCGTCGGCACGATGTTCCCGGTGTTCTCGGAGCTCTTCACCGGCAACCGCCGCGCGATCGGCCCGGCCTACTTCGAGACGATGAGCGGCCCGCTCGCGCTGCTGCTGCTGCTGCTGACCGGCATCGGGCCGCTGATCGCGTGGCGGCGCGCGTCGCTCGCGAACCTGCGCCGCCAGTTCGTCTGGCCGACGGCCTGCGGCGTCGCGACCGCGATCGCACTCGGGCTCGCGCTCGGCGCGCGGCTCTCGCCCTACGCGATCGCGGCGTGGAGCCTGTGCGCGTTCGTCGTCGGCACCGTCGTGCAGGAGTACGTGCGCGCGGTCCGCGCCCGCACGCGCAAGGGCGAGGAAGGGCCGCTGCGCGCGCTCGCGACGCTGCTGCGCCGCAACCAGCAGCGCTACGGCGGCTACGTCGTGCACGTCGGCGTCGTGCTGATCCTGGTCGGCACGACCGGCTCGGTGCTCAACGAGGAGAAGCTCGAGAACGTCCGCGTCGGCGACGACTTCTCGATCCACGACTACCGGCTGCGCTACCTCACCGCCGAGGCGATCCCGGCACAGCACTACGGCGGCGCGGTCGCACGCCTCGCACTCTACCGGCAGGACGACCCGCTCGCGGTGATGGCGCCCGAGAAGCGCATGTACTGGCTCGAGCAGCAGCCGGCGTCAATTCCGTCGGTGTACTCGACGCTGCGCGAGGACCTGTACGTGATCCTGACCGCCCTCGAGCCCGACGGCTCGGCGACCTTGAAGATCCACCGCAATCCGCTGGTGAACTTCATCTGGATCGGCGGCTA
>CAZQYK010000238.1:0-5468 GCA_964597285.1 uncultured Spirochaetales bacterium | reverse complement strand
TTCCGCGCGCACCTGCTGCACGGGCGCGTCCTGCTCGGACTCGGCCGCGCAGCCGAAGCGCGCGCCGTGCTCGAGCGCGCCGCGGCGCTCGCCCCCGACGACCCCGGCGTGCGCCGTCGGCGCGACGCGCTGCCGCGCTGAGACCGGCGCGACCCTAGATCATCATCCCCCGGCTCGGCTCCTGCGGGAGCTCGCCGGCGCCGATGCGCTGGGCGCGGCGCGCGAGCGTCTCGCTGGCCTGCTCGAGGCCGATCATCGACACGAAGCGCCCCGCGCGCACGTCGCGCAGCAGCGCCTGGGCGAGGTCGTCGAGGTCCTGCACCGGGAGCTCGAAGCCGGCCTTCTTCGCCATCTCCTGGAACTTCTCGATCGTCTGCGGCTCGCCGGCCACCGGCGTCTCGCGCGCGAGCGCGGCCGGGCGGTTGCGGTCGCACGACCAGATGCCGGTGTCGAGGAGGCCTCCGGCCGGGTAGAAGAGCATCGCGCGCACGCGCTCGCTCTCGGCCGCGAGCTGCGCGCCGAGGCACTCGGTGATGATCGAAACCGCGGCCTTGCTCGACGCGTACACCGCCTGGTCGGGCAGCGGCTCGATGCCGCCGTCGCCCGACGAGGTGTTGATCACGAGCCCCTCCTCGCCCGACGCGAGCATCCGCGGCACGAAGGCGTGGATGCCGTGCACGACGCCGAGCACGTTGACGCCGTAGATCCACGCCCAGTCGTTCGGCGTCGTCTCCCAGACCGGCGCCGACGGGGCGCCGACGCCGGCGTTGTTGCACAGCACGTGGCAGGTGCCGTGGGCGTCGAACACGCGGTCGGCGAGCGCGGCCACCGACTCGCGCTTCGAGACGTCGGTCTCGACCGCGCTCACCTCGGCGCCGGTCGCGCGCAGCGCGTCGGCGGTCTTCTCGAGCGCGCCACGCTCGACGTCGGCGAGCACGAGCTTCATCCCCTCGGCGGCGAAGGCGCGGGCGAGCGCGCGGCCGATGCCGCTCGCGCCGCCGGTCACCACCGCCACCCGTCCCTTGAACTCCTGCATCGGCGGCGGGCCTCCTAGATCTCGATGCCGACGCCCGAGGCGTCGTCGTAGCGCTGGTGCAGGATCGGCAGCATCCACTCCGCGGGGACGCTGCGCAGCACCTGGCCGTTGCTCTGCGTCGAGCCCTCTTCGTACTCGAGGCGCACGAGGCGGCGCACCGGCACGTCGGCCACCGGGTCGAGCGGCGACTCGCCGAGCACGAGCTTGCCGTCGAGCTTCCACGAGCCGGTGTGCTTCTGGAGCCAGTTGAGCCGCACGAGCAGCGGGTCGAAGTCGAAGTCCTTGTCCTGCTCGCAGGACGGGAACATCTTGAAGCAGTAGCCGTGCTGCGTGAACTCGCGCGGGCCGATCTCCTCGCCGATCGTCCCCTCGGCCGAGAGATAGGTGAAGCCCATGCGGCTCACCGAGGCGGTCACGCGGCCGCCGTCCACCGCGACCGAGATCTGCGCGATCTTCTTCGCCTCGCCGTAGGTCTCGCGGCCCGGCACGACCGACTGCTCGGTCGTCATCGGCATCGTGATCAGGTTCACGCCCTCGACGCCGTCGTAGCGCGCGAGCACGCCGAAGATCGCCGCGCCGATCGTCATCGTGGTTTCGGGCGAGATCTGCATCGCGAGGTCGGTGAAGGTCACGCAGACGACCGGCCGGTCGACCGGCTCGAGCGGCTTCGGAACGAGCGCGCGGTAGATCTTCTCGTCGGTCTCGTACTCGGCGCGCACCTGGCGCATCGAGCTCTGGAGGAACTCGGGATCGTTCTCGCGGGCCTTCTTGACCTGGTCGAGCGTCCTGACGTAGCGGAGCACGGGCATCGGTCGTCTCCTCCTATCGGGCGGGCTGGAAGGCGCTCTTCTCGGGCCCGATGCGGGCCACGAGCGGGGCGAGCTTCTCGGTGTCGAATCCGTAGAACTCGGCGGCGTTTCCGCCGAGCATCGCGGCGATCTCGTCGTCCGGAAGGCCGGTGAAGGTGTCGAGCATCTGGTCGCGCGTATACGGCCAGCTGCCCTCCGGATGCGGGTAGTCGGTGCCCCACATGATCTGGCCGAGTCCGATCTCGTGGCGCAGCTCGGCCTCGCGCCGCGGCATGCACGAGGCGCCCAGGTGCACGTTGCGCGCGAAGTACTCCGAGGGCTTCGACTTCAGGTGGCTGCGGTAGTCGCCGAGCTTCTGCGCGTAGTGCGTGACCTCGAAGCGGTGGTCCATCAGCCGCAGGTACTCGGGCACCCACACCGTCGTGCCCTCGGTGACCGCGACCTTCAGGCGCGGGAAGCGCTCGAACACTCCCCCCCAGATCAGGAAGGTCAGCGGCCGCACGTTCCACCACGCGACCTCCGTCACGTAGATGCCGACCGCTCCGGGCAGCTCGGGCTGGCCCGGCTCGGGCGGGATCGGGCCGAAGTAGTCGGCCATCGGCGCCGGGCCCGAGTGGAAGTGGATCGGCAGGCCGAGCGCCTCGCACTCGGCCCAGAACGGGTCGTAGCGCGGGTGGTGGTAGGGCGCGAGCTTGCCCCACTGCACCGGCAGGATCACGCCGCCGAGGCCGTGCTCGCGCGCCCAGCGCGCCTCGGCCACCGCGTCGGCGATCTCCCAGAACGCCGGGACGCACGCGAGCCCGATGCGCCGCTCGGGCGCCATCGACACGAACTCCGCCATCCAGCGGTTGTGCGCGCGGCAGCCCGCCCACTGCAGCTCCGGCACGACGCCCTCGGACGGCATCGAGAAGCCGGCGCCGAAGGGCGGCGAGTTCATCTCGGTGACGCCGTCGGGGAACAGGATCTCGCCGGCGACGCCGTCGGCGTCGAGCACCTTGACGCGCGCGTCGTGGTCCCACGCGCCGCTGAGCGCCTCCGCGCGGCCGCGGCGCCACTCGGCATTGATGTCGGAGACGAGGAAGGTCTTCGACATCTGCTGCGTCATCGCGATCTGCAGCGGCAGCGCGGCGTCGAAGGCCGCGTGGTACTTCGACTCGAGGTAGTCGCGGTAGCGCTCCGGGGGCAGGCCGGCGTGGCCGTCCGACGAGATCACGAGATGGCGGTCGCTCACGAGTCGTCCCCTCTCGCCGCGCGCGGCGGCTGGCAGTAGAACTGGCGCGCCCACTTCCGGAACTCGCCGAGGTAGACGTCGGCCTCGCAGAGCACCGGGCGCGCGCGGTGCACCTTGTTGCGCCAGATCGGCATGTCCTGCTGCACGCCGTCGGTGAGCGCCTTCATCCACTCCTCGCCGGCGATGTCGACGAGGTTGCTCGTCGCGGTCAGCAGCCAGCGCGAGTGCACGCGGCCGGCGTCGATCGGCGTCGTCGACGAGTACATCAGCAGGCCCGCGTCGGGGATGCCGACGCTGCGCACCGCGGTGAGCCCGAGGCCCCACGAGTCGCGCACCAGCGTCATCTGGAAGGTGCCGAGCGGCGTCTGCTGCTCGCTCGTGCTCGTGATCCGGTAGTGCGTGCTGTCCTCGCTGTAGACGATCTCCGACGGCGGCGTCTCCGTCATCCGGTGCACGAACTGGAAGTGCACCGGGTCGTTGTTGTTCTCGTGCGTGTCCTGGACGCAGGCCTCCATCTCGAGCTCGTGCGTGCGCGGCTCGCTCCAGTCGCCGGAGCCGATCTCGGGCAGCGCCGGGAAGTCCCACTCCGGCGGCTTCGCCTCGGCGTGGTGCCACACGAACACCATCCCGTTCTTCTCCTGCACGTCCCACGCGCGCACGACCGCGCGCGGCGGGATGCGCTCGCAGTAGGGGATGTGCACGCACTCGCCGGTCGTGCCGTCGTACTGCCAGCCGTGGAAGGGGCAGCGCACGGTCTCGCCCATCACGCGGCCGCCGTGGCCGAGGTGCGCGCCGAGGTGCGGGCAGTAGGCGTCGAGCACGCGCGCCTGGCCGGAGCGCGTGCGGAAGAGCACGAGGTCCTGGCCGAAGTAGTGCAGCGGCCGCACGTCGCCGGCGTGCAGCTCGCGGCTCCACGCGACGGCGAACCAGCCGTTCGGGATCGGAAGCGCGTCGTGCCATTCCTCGCGTCGGGCCATCGCTACTCCTCCGGTGCGGGCGCGAGCGCGTCGCCGAGGAAGCGGGCCACCGCCTCGGCGCGCTCGGCGAGCGGAAAATCGTCGAGATTCGCGTAGTCGAAGATCAGCACGTAGTACGCGCCGAGGATCATCTCGGTCAGCGTCTCGGCGTCGTGGCGGCGCGTGACGTCGCCGGCCGCGAGGCCGTCGTCGACGATCGCGCGGAACGCGGCGCGCAGGCGACGCGCCTGCTCGGAGCGGTCGACCGACTCGTGCACGACGTGCACGAGCTCGCTGACCACCTCGCGGAACATCGGCCCGGCCGCGAGGCTGCGCTGCGCCGTGCCGCGGAAGAAGCGCGCGAGCCGGTCGGCCGTCGCGCGGCCCTCCTTGCGCGCGGTCTCGATGTCGATCAGCAGCTCGTCGATCGCGAGGTGCGCGATCTGGCGCACGAGGTCCTGCTTCGAGCCGAAGTGGTTGAAGAAGGTCTTGTGCGCGACGTCAGCGCGCTCGCAGATGTCGGCGATCTTGCTGTCGGCGGCCCCGCGCTCGTGGAAGAGCTCGAGGCCGGCCTCGAGGATGCGGCCCCGCACCTCGAGCTTGCGCCGCTCGCGCCGGGAGAGGTCGCTGCCGTCGCTCACGGCGCGTAGCCTAGCCCGAGCTTACACTCGATTGCAAGAATACACGAAGATGTATGGATACGGGGGGATCGGGCCCCACTCGGCCGGTGCGCGGCTACTCGATCGCGAGCAGCTCGACCTCGAAGTGGAGGGTCGAGTTCGGCGGGATCCGGCCCGGTGCGCCGCGCGCGCCGTACGCGATGTCCGGCGGACACACGAGCTGCGCCTTGCCGCCGACCTTCATCAGCTGCACGCCCTCGGTCCAGCACGGAATCACGCGGTTCAGCGGGAACACCGCCGGCTCGCCGCGCTGGACGCTGCTGTCGAAGACCGCGCCGTCGGGGAAGGTGCCGTGGTAGTGCACCTTCACGCGGTCGGTCGCCTGCGGGCTCGCGCCGGTGCCGACGGTGAGATGGGTGATCTGGAGCCCGGAGTCGGTCGTCCGGGTCTTCGCGTCCTCGGCGCCGCCGGAGCAGGCGAAGCAGAGCAGCACGAGGGTCGGGACTGCGGCGCGGCGCATCGGGGGTCCTCCAATGTTGAGGCCGCCGACGGTAGCGGAAGCGCCGCGGCGCGCGCGCGAGGCGCCCGCGCGCACCGCCGGCGCACGCGCGTTCCCCGGGTAGACTGCCGCGCCGATGCCGACCCCGAAGCGCGCGCGCCCCCGCAGCGAGCCGATCCCGCGCCGGGTCGTGCCGAGCGTCGCGCCCGACGACCTCTCGCCGCGCGCCGTCGAGCGCGAGCTGCGCGCGCGCCTCGACGCCGGCGCCGAGCTGCGCTGCGCCGGCTCCGAGGGGCGGCGGCCCGAGCGGCTGCTCG
>CAZQYK010000237.1:0-7848 GCA_964597285.1 uncultured Spirochaetales bacterium | reverse complement strand
GCTCCGGAGCCGCGGCCGCGTGGCTGAGCTGTGACCTCGTCTACTTCCTCGTCAGGTGACCCCCTCACGACCCCGGGGCCGCGCGCACCGCGTCGGACGACATGCGCCGCGACCGCCCGCGCGCCGATTGCCGAGCTGGGCGCGACGGGCCTGGTGGCGGGCGGGGACTCGAGCTGCTGAACGCTAGGCGCGCGTCTCGCGCCGGCGGCGCAGCTCGAGAAAGCGCAGCGCGGCCTCGACGCGCAGGCGCTGCGTCGGATCGTCCAGGTCGATGCCGGCCTCGCGCCGGATCTGCTCGAGCCGGTAGTTGAGCGTGTTGCGGTGGATCGCGAGCGCGGCCGCGGCGAGCTTGAGGTTCTGGCCGGCGCGCAGGTAGGCGTCGAGCGTCTCGATCAGCCGCTCGCCGGTCTCGCCGAGGCGCAGCAGCGGCTCGAGCGTCTGCGCGATCAGCCGGTTCCCCTGCGCCGGGGCCGAGTCGAAGAGGTCGGCGAGCACGTAGTCGTCGTAGAAGTGCACGAGGTCGGTGGCGTCGAGCCTCGCGCCGAGATCGATCGCGCGGGCGCACTCGTGATAGGCCTCGCGCAGCGCCTCGACGCCCGCGACGCGTCCCGAGACCCCGGCGCGCGCCTCACCAGAGTCGCCGAGCAGCCGGGTCAGCGTCTCGGCGAGCCCCGCGCGCAGCCGTTCGAGGCTCGCCTCCGGCTCGCGCCACGGCGCGACGAGCAGCAGCTCGCTCGCGCGACGCGCGGCAAGCACCACGTTCGCCGACACGCCGGCCGCGTCGGCGAACGCGCCGACCGCGGCGACAGGCGGCAGCCCCTCGAACGCGGAGCGGCCCGGCACGGCCGAGCTCCACTGGAACACCACCGCGCGCAGCTCGCCGTCGCGCTCGAGACCCGCGAGCCTCGCGCGCGTCGCCAGGACGCCGTCGGAGGCCGGGTTGCCATCGAGGATCTCGTCGAAGAGATCGCGGGTGAGCTGATCGCGTTGCCGCGCCCCGGACTGCGCGTCGTAGTAGGCGTCGGAGATTGCCGCCGTCACGCGGTCGACGTGCGCCATCGCCCACGAAGAGCGCGCGAGCAGCTCGTTGCGCAGCGCCGAGTCGCCACGTGCCTCGTGCAGCAGCGCGCCCCAGAGGATCCGCGTGCCGCGCACGTAGGCCTCGCGCAGCGCCGGGAGCGATACCGCGCGCTGCTCGACGCGCCGGCGCGCGAAGTACTGCCCCACCTGGGTGCGCGGCGGACGCCCGTCGCGGAACACGTTGAAGAAGAGCGGGATGCTCGTGGCGGCGTGCTGGCGCACCTCCTCCCAGATCACCGGGTCGTCGATCGCGGCGTACTCGGGGATCTCGCGGATCGCCGCGAGCATATGTGCGAGGAGCTCGTCGCCGCGCCGCTCGAGGCGGCGCGAAGCAGCGGCGAGGTCCTCGGAGACCGGTCCGGGCATTTCGAGTCCGAACGGGTCAGGGTGTTCGAGCCTGGGCCGCGGGCCGCAGGCCGCGGCGATGGCGTCGCTCGAGAGGCTCATTGCGGCTCCGGTCGGTACGGAGCGCTCCGTGGCGCTGTGTGCACACTACGGGAATCGGTGGGTCCCCTACAAGCTGGAATAGTGGTTCGTCGAACGAACCTCGTTCAGAACGGCGTGGAGATCGGCGGCTCGCCGAGCGGCTCTCCACCAGGCCCGTTCTCGTAGGTCGCCCATTGCAGCGACGGGACCTTCTTCGGACTCTCGACGCCGTAGTCGCATACGCCCTCGGGGAAGATCGTCGCGAGCGCGGCGAGCTCGGTCGCCGTCGGCGGGGGCACCGCGCCGGCGTAGTCGGCCGGGTCGATCGGCTTGAGTGCGCACTCGATGATGTCGTGGCTGACCGGACCGCCGTTCACGGTGCGGTGGCTGCCGTACACGTCCCCCGCGCAGTCTTCGAGCGGGCCCTGATCGCCGCCGCTCCAGCACGAGTCGACCGCGATCGCCGGGCGGTTGTCGACGATCTTCTGCGGATCCATCCCGAAGAGCGGGTCGATGCCGCCGTCGGCGTAGACTGCCTCGAGCCACGCGTCCATCGTCGCGAAGGCCGTCGCGCTCGGCCCGCCGTGCCACAGCGCGTAGTTGTCGGCGTGGCCGTTCGCCTTGATCAGACGGGCCTGCATCGCGTACGAGTGGTGCGGCGTGTGGATCTCGGCATTGAGCGTCCCGGGCAGCGCGATGATCGCCGCGTGCCGCAGGCCGCGGCCGTCGTTGATCGCGCTCGAGCGGTACGCGATCTCGGTCACGCCCGGCGCGGCGCGCGTGCGCTCGAGCTGCGGCAGGCCCTCGACGTTCGAGCCGCGCGCCTTCAGGTTCAGGTCGAGGAACTGCGCGAAGGTGATCTTGCCGGGATCGGTCACGGGCAGGTTCAGCGCGTTCAGGCCGTACTGCACCCCGAGGTTCTCGACCGGGCTGTTCGCGAAGCCATCGTAGGGGCGGCGGCCCCAGATGTTCACCTGGACGTCCTGCGTGCTGGCGCGGCAGCCGTCCGGGTTCGTGACGGGGTTGTAGTCACGCTCCTCGATGAACGGGATGTTGCTCGCCGGGAGCGTCGTCTCGCCGAAGCAGCCGGTGGTCGGCAGGCCGGCGGGCGCGTACAGCGCGGTCCACGCGGCGCAGGTGCTCTGCGGCGGGCCGTGCCCGTCCACGGCCATCTTCTGGAGCGTCGTAAACGGAATCGCGGCCGTCGGCCAATAGGTCTCGGTGCGCGCGCAGTCGAACACCTCGATTCCGGTGCTCCAGTTGTCCGGGAAGAGCTGGGAGGGGATGATCCCGTTCGTGATGCCCGGGTACATGTTCGACACCTGCAGCTGGCCGATCGCGCCACCGGAGCCCCCGGTGCTGATCGTGAAGCGCGGCTGGCCGTAGACCTCGATGAAGCGCTCCTTGGTCATCATCGCGGCCTCGGCCGAGAGCACCGTGTTGCAGTGGTGGCCGAGCACGTTCAGCGAGCCGGTCGCGACCGCGAAGCCCTCGGAGAGGCGCGTCTGGTTCAGCACGTTCTGCGCCGAGCCCTGTGTGTAGTTCGTGTTGCAGCTCGCGCCGAAGGGGAAGTAGAGCTTGCCGTTCCATCCCTCCGGCTGGATCCACGGCGCCTGCGGCAGGTCGGGGTCGTGGAGCACCGCGAAGTTGTAGATGCCGCGCGCGACGACGCCCATCTCGTGGCGCACGACGTGGCGCACCGTGTGGCCCTGGTCGGTCGTCGTGGTCGCGACGTCGGTCGGCGGGTCGTCGAGATCGTAGGGCTGGTAGCCGCCGCCTCCGGTCGGGACGTAGAGCCACTCGACCACCGGATCGGCGTTGCAGTGCTCGTCGAGCGGCGGCCCGAGGCCCTCGCGCTCGGTCGTGCAGTCCCAGAAGCGCAGGTGCGGCCCGCTGAAGATCGGACCCTCGGGCGGGTGGTTCTCGATCGTGAGCGTCGCCCCGCTCGCGGCGGGGAGGGTCACGGTGAGCACGTTGTCGCCGACGGTGAGACCGGTGACGAGCCCCATGTAGCGGCCGTTCTCGCGCAAGGCGAAGTCCGGCGTGACGTCCCGCCCGTCGACGTCGACGACCGTGCCGGCCGGGGGCGGCGGGACCACCTCGACCAGCGCATCGCCGCCCGAGATCAGGTCGGCGCGGTTCGACAGCACGACGATCTCGGTGATCGCCTCCCCCGCCGTGGAGCCCCCTCCGCCGACCGGTAGAGGGAGCGCGCCGGGCAGCGCCGATGCGCCGTCCGGCGCGAGCGAGGCGACGAGGGCGGCGATCACGAGAGCGGCGCGCGCGCGTGCGCGGCGCCCGAATGCCGGGCGCCGCGCCGCGGCGAACCCGATCAGCCCGAGCGTGAGCAACAGCCCCGGGGCCGGCTCGGGAGTCAGCACGACCACGAGCTCGCGGGTGTACGGTCCGAGGCCCGGCGGGTCGGTGAGGCCCCAGATCAGCTCGTCGGTGCCGAAGGCCGAGGTCAGCGAGCTCAGATGACCGCCCAGCACGAAGTCGCCGACCGCGGCGTCGAGCGCCGCGAGGCCCGCGGCGTTGAGCGCGACCTCGATGAACGCGCCGTTGTCGGCAACCGTGACGGTCTGGGCGCCGTAGACGGGCCCGTCGGCGAGGTCGAGGTAGATCGCGAGGCCGGTGCCGACGTGGGTCACGCCGAACGCGACGGCGGGGGTCAGCACCTCGACGAGCTGATAGGTCTCGCTCGCATCCGGACTCTGGTAGCCGCCGGTGTAGGACACGTCGGGCTCCCCGACCGCCGGATTGTAGGCGCGCAGCGTCGCGGAGAGGATCGTCTCGCCGGCGGGCAAGCCCGACACGTCGAAGACGAAGAAGTTGCGGTACTCGTCGTTCGACCAGCCCGCCAGGTAGGTCTCGTTGGTCGCAGTGTGGTTCCCGTCTTCGCTGAACGAGCCCGAGTCGCTCGCGGCGATCGTGATCGTCAGGGCCCTCGCGCTCGCGGAGATCAGCAGCATCGCGCCGGCGCAGAGGCAGGCCAGGAGCCGGTCCCCGCTTCGGCGCGCGGAGCGGGACCTGCCTCGCGATCCCGGTCTCCCGCTCCGGCGCGCCAGCGCCCATGCGGCTCCCGTGCCGGCGAGCAGCGGGAGCGCCCCACTGGGCTCGGGCAGCAGCCCCGGGCAGCCCTCGTGGCGCATGTCGAGAGAGATCGCGCGGTCGGTCGAGTCGGGAACGCGCAGGTCGCACTTCGAGTCGTAGTAGAACGAGAGCCGGTTCGCGGCCGGGTGACCCGCCATCGTGTACGGGACGTTGCCGGCGTAGAGGTCGCCGCCCGAGTCGATTACGCGCTGCGGGTCGTAGATCCCCTGGCTGATGTTGTGGACGTCGGCCGAGTCGTCGTAGACGCTGGCCGTGAGCCGCGCGTAGGCATCGGCCGCGAGCGCGGGATCGCCGTCTCCGCGCACGTAGCGGTCGTACCACGCCTTCATGTAGTAGACGTTCATCAGCTCGGCGTAGCGATTGCCCGAGAGGCCGGAGGGCACCCAGTCGAAGTGCAGCGTCGCGCGCAGGCCGATCTGCATCGTGTCCTGGCCGGCGGCGCGGAATCGGTCGAAGTCGCTGGTCTTGAGGCCGCGGTCCTCGGGGTCTGGCTTCTCGGTCCGCGGCTCGGGCGGGCAGACCAGCGGCGCCGGGCAGCCGTAGTCGCCGATCATGCACAGCGCGGGCGTGACGTGCGCCTCCGGCAGCGCCGACAGGCCGGCGCGGTCCCACAGCACGAGCGCGCCGACGCGCTGGTCCTGCGACGCGACGATCCCCGCGGCGTCGCCGCCGATCGAGTGGCCGGCGATGCCGATCGGCTCGTGGTCGAACTCGGCCCAGAACGGGTTCCACTCGCCCTCGGCGGTCGGCGCCGACGGCGTCGCGAAGAGCCAGTCGATCGTCTCGAGGGCGCTCGTCGCGTTCGCCCCGTCGTAGGTCACGACGATGTAGCCCGCCTCGGCCAGCGTCTGGGACGACCACCAGTGGAGCTCCTTGTTGCTGCCTCCGCCGTGCAGATGCACGAGGCCGGCGAAGGGCGGCGTGTGCAGCTCGAGCTCGGGCGGCGTGCCGGAGCAGGTGCCGGGCGTGCACGGCGCGTAGATCTCGGTCGCGCGCCCGTTCACGGTCGTCTCGACGAAGCGGAAGCGCACGCCGGCGTTCGTCGGGAGCAGCGGCTCGCGATACTGGTCGCGCGTCGCCGAGTCGTTGAGGTTGGGATGCGAAGCCTGGTCCTCGTGGCGCTGCGAGAGGCAGTAGAGGTTGTTCTCGTCGCGCTCCTCCCACTCGGGCGTTCCCGGCTCGGGATCCCCGGGCCACCCCTCGCAGTCGTGGTCCTGCGCGGACGCCGGGAGCGTGACGGCGAGTGGGGTCGCTAGCGCTCCGATCAAGAGCAGCGCAATCGAAGTGAGTCCCCTCGACCCGGCAGCGGCGACGCGTGAGCGACGCCGCTCGCGGCGTCGCGGTGTCTCCGGCGCGTGCGTGGGGACCGACTGGCTCATGGCGCGACCTCCTCCCCGGTGGAGAGCGCGCTGCGCCGGACCCAGCGGCCGCCGCCCCTCCCCGGGATCGGGGGAGCGTATGGACCGAAGGGTCTGGTGGTCAATCGAAAAGATCTGAAAAGCTCATCAAAATCCACAGGTTGTGCAATTCGCCCAACGATCGGAGCCCTGCGTTGGTCATCGTCCACCAGCGTTCGCGGAGGCCCGGACTCCACGGCGCTCTCACCGCCCTGCCGTGATAAGCTGCGCGCCCCGACGCGCCGCGGCGTGTTAGTCCGGACGCCCCTTGGACCTCGAATTCATCGTCGCATCTGCCGTCCTCGGCGCCGCAATGCTGCTCGCGCTGGCGGGTGCCGGCGCCAGTCGGGCTGCGCGCCGAGGCTCGTTGCTCGCGTGGCTCGCCGCGTCGCTCGCGCTGCTCGCCGGCGCGGGGCACTACCGCTCGGCGGCGTTCGCACCGCCGCCGGCGAACCGACCGCTCGAGGCGGCGGGCGGCGCCTACACGGGCTCCGACGCCTGCCGCTCGTGCCACCCCGCGGAGCACGAGAGCTGGCACCGCTCCTGGCACCGTACGATGACACAGGTCGTCGCTCCGGACACCGCGATCGGCGACTTCTCCGTCGAGCGTCTGAGCCACGACGGCTGGCACTACGATCTCTCGCGAGAGGGCGACGTCTACTCGGTCGAGCTCTACGAGCCGCTGTTGGGCGGGAGGGCGAAGCGGCCGATCGTGCTCTCGACCGGGTCGCACCACATGCAGGCCTACTGGATCAGCCTCGGCGACGGCGTGCCCGACCTGGGTCTGCTCCCCTTCTTCTACCTCGTGGAGGAAGCGCGCTGGGTGCCGCGCGACTCGGTCTTCGTGCAGCCGCCGCGATCGGGGCGCCTGCAGCTCGAGCCGCGACGCTGGAACCTGCGCTGCGTGTTCTGCCACAGCACCGGCCCGCGCCCGCGGGCGACGCCCGAGGCCGTCTACACCGAAGCCGTCGAGTTCGGAATCGCCTGCGAGGCCTGCCACGGTCCGGGCGGTGCCCACGTGCGCGCGAACGCGGCGAATCCGCTGCGGCGCTATCTCCGACACCTCTCCGGAGACGGCGACGACACGATCGTCCAGCCCGAGCGGCTGCCGAAGGAGCGCGCCGTCGAGGTCTGCGGCCAGTGCCACGGGATCCTCGTGCCGGCGAGCGTCGAGGACCGGATCCGCTCCTTCGACGAGGGCTATGCCTACCGTCCCGGGCAGGCGCTGACCGAGAAGGGGCGCATCGTGCTGCGCGGCGGGGCGCACGCCGCCGACCCCGAGATCGCCCGTGCGCGCGAGACCTTCACCGACATCGACCTCGACGCGTCGTTCTGGCCCGACGGCACGACACGGGTCCCGCGCGAGTACAACAGCCTGCTCGACACGGCCTGCTTCCAGCGCGGCGAGCTGACGTGCCGGTCCTGCCACGCGATGCACCGGCCTGCGGACGATCGGCGTTCCTTCGAGGAGTGGGCCGACGATCAGCTCGCGGCCGGCATGCGCGGCGACGCGGCCTGCCTGCAGTGCCATGCCGGCTACGCCGGCGATGTCGAGGCGCACACGCGCCACGCGCCGGACTCGCCGGGCAGCCGCTGCCAGAACTGCCACATGCCGTACACGAGCTACGCGCTGCTGAAAGCGATCCGCCAGCACCAGATCGAGGTGCCGACCGTCGCGGCGAGCACCGAGGCCGGCCGGCCCAACGCGTGCAGCGCATGTCACCTCGACCGCAGCCTCGGCTGGGCCGCGGAGCGGATGGCCGCGTGGTACGGTCAGCCCGTGCCCGAGCTTGACGCGGCCGAGCGCGAGTTCGCCGCGGCGGCGCTCTGG
>CAZQYK010000236.1:0-6614 GCA_964597285.1 uncultured Spirochaetales bacterium | reverse complement strand
CGACCCGGTGGGTCGGCTACCAGCGGCGGCCGCCGCCGCCGCCGCCGCCGCCGCCGCCGTGACCGCCGCGGCCACCGCCGCCGCCGCCACCGCCGCGCCGGTCCTGGGCCTCGTTGACCCGGAGCGGCCGGCCGCCCATGTCGCGGCCATTGAGCTCGTTGATCGCCTTGTCGGCGTCCCCGTCGTCCATCTCCACGAAGGCGAAGCCGCGCGAGCGGCCCGTCTCACGGTCGGTGATCACTGCCACCGAGTGCACTTCTCCAACCGTGGAGAAGAAATCCCTGAGGTCCGCCTCGGAGGCGCTCCAGGGAAGGTTGCCGACGTAGATCTTCTTCACTTGATGCTTCTCTCGCTCACGGAACCGAACTCGCTGCCGGCCGTGACATGGGGCGCGACCGGACCTGGAAGCTCCAGCCTTCCAAACCTTCCGGCCTTCCAGTGTCAGCGAACGAGCGAACGAACGGTCGATCGAACGAGAGCGCTGTCGAACGGAGAGCGGTAGATCCAGGGCGACCGGGAGCCGGCCACGCGTCGTATGGATCCCGGGTTCGAACTTGGAGCTCCCGGGAGCCCGAAGCGCCGCAGGCCGGCGTTCGAGGCGGCGCAAGCGTAGGCGACCCGGAGCGCGGGCCGCCACTACCCCCCGGGAGCGCGACCCCGACGGTCCGGGTCAGCCGGCCGACCTCGAGGCGTCGACGCTCCAGATTCCGGCGCCGCGGGCCGAGATCAGCAGGAACGCGAAGCAGTACAGGGCGGCCAGCTCGCCGCCGTTCTGGAGCGGGAAGAGCGCCTTCGTGCCGTGGGCCATCCAGTACGCGGCCGCCATCAGGCCGCTGCACAGGAACGCGGCCCAGCTCGTGAACAGGCCGATCATCACGAGCACGCCGCCGACGAGCTCGATCGGGCCGGCGACGTAGAGCACGAAGGGCGGCGCCCCGGCCGGCACCGCCTCGGGGAAGCCGAAGAGCTTCTGGCTGCCGTGCCACAGGAAGAGCAGCCCGGTGACGATGCGGAACGCAGCGTAGGCCTGGGACTCGAACGGACGCATGAAGCTGGCCATGGTCGGTCTCCGTGCGGGGGGCGCGGTGCGGCCGAGTCTAGGACGTCGGGCCCGGGCGCGTCAGAGGGCGGCGAAGAGCTGGCGCGCCACGTGTGCCGCGTACTCGAGGTGGTAGAGCAGCACCAGGTAGTAGGCGACGAAGATCGCGATCACGGCGGCGCCCCGCTCGCCCCGCTAGCGGTCGACGAACTGCCAGATCGCCGTGACCGCGGCGACCGCGGTCACGAGCGTCGTCACGCCGGCTCCGACCGCGCGCAGCGGGTGGCGCATGTTGTCGTGGTGGAGCCCGAACGGGTGCGCGATGCGCGCCAGCACCAGCGCGGCGCCGAGCACGTGGAGCAGCCCCGGCCGCGCGCCGCCGATCTCGATCGCGGCCATCAGGATCAGCGCGAGCGGCACCGACTCGATGAAGTTCGCGTGCCGGCGGATGCGGGTCGCGAGCTCCATGTCGTCGCCGTGCAGGATCGATACGCCAGTGCGCAGCCGCGCCTGCCCGACGTGGAAGCCGAGCGCCACAGCGATCAGCGCCAGGATCCCCGCGTAGAAGGCCGTGATCGTGATCGGGACCACCATCGTCGCTCCTCCGTCTGTAGGAAGGCCCGAATTGGAGCAGAAAGGGCGGCTCTCGGCACCCCCGGCTTGACCGCCGCCGAGCCCGCCGCCGAGAATGCGGCCGGGAGGGACGCCGTTGGAGGTCGACCTCGGAGGGGCGCCGCGCGGGCCGCTCGCCGACATCTCGGTGCTCGACTTCTCGACCGTCGTGTCGGGGCCGCTCTGCGCGCAGCAGCTCGGCGACCTCGGCGCCGACGTCGTCAAGGTCGAGGCGCCGCGCGGCGACAGCGCGCGGATGATGGGGCCGCCCTTCCGCGGCGGACACAGCCCCGTGTTCGCGCAGTTCAACCGCAACAAGCGCGCGATCACGCTCGACCTCGCGCAGGCCGCCGGCGTCGAGGTCGCGCGGCGGCTCGCGGCGCGGGCCGACGTCGTCGTCGAGAACTTCCGGCCCGGCGTCGCCGACCGGCTCGGCATCGGCTACGCGGCGCTGTCGCGCGACCACCCGCGCCTCGTCTACGTCGCGATCAGCGGCTTCGGGCCCGACGGCCCGTACGCGCAGCAGCCGGCCTACGACACGGTGATCCAGGGCCTGTCCGGATTCATGGAGATCCAGGGCAGCGAGGGCGAGCCGGCGCTCGTGCGCGGGATCGCCGCCGACAAGGCCACCGGCCTGAGCGCGGCGTCGGCGGCGCTCGCGGCGCTCTTCGCGCGCGAGCGCAGCGGCCGCGGCCAACGCGTCGACGTGCCGATGCTCGACGCCTACGCGGCCTTCGCGCTGCCCGACGTGCTCGGGCCGGAGGCCTTCTTCCCCGTCGAGGAGCAGCCCGCCGGCATGGCGACCGCGAAGAACATCCACCGCGTCTGGCGCACCGCCGACGGGCACGTCGTGATGATGATCGTCGAGGACCGCCAGTTCGAGGCGATCTGCCGCACGCTCGAGCGCGAGGACCTGCTCGACGACCCGCGCTGCGCGAGCCTGCCGACCCGCCTCGCGCACGCGGTCGAGCTCTTCGCGCTGCTCGAGCAGGAGCTCGTCGAGTGGCCCACCGCCGACCTCGTCGCGCGCGCGCGCCGCTTCGGCGCGCCGCTCGCCCCGGCCAACCGCATCCGCGACTTCCTCGCCGATCCCCAGGTGCGCGCGAACCGCACCGTGTTCGAGGTCGACGACCCCCACGCGGGCACGCTGCGCCAGCTGCGCCACCCGGCGCGCTTCGCCGAGACGCCGACCTCGCTGCGCCGGCTGCCGCCGCAGCGCGGCGAGCACGGCGACGAGCTGCTCGGCGAGCTCGGCTACGGCTCCGACGAGATCCGCGCGCTGCGCGAGGCGGGGGCGGTCGGCTAGCCGTTCTCCTGGTGCTCCTGGCTCTCCTGGCGCGCGAGGAACTCCTCGCGCGAGTTCGCGCGCGGGAAGGGCTCGTCGGGCACCGGCACGCCGAGTGCGGCGCACAGCGGCTCCCAGCCGTCGCCGGCGCGCCACTCGAGCAGGCGCGCCGGCGGCACCTCGCGGCGCACGCGCTCGTTGTGGCGCTCGAACGCCGCCATCGCGGACGCGGCATCGTCGAGGTCGCCGTCGAAGCGGCGCGCCATCAGCTCGCGCACCATCTCGTGCCACTCGGCGACGAAGGGCGGGCCGCCGTCGGGCCGGCGGCGGATGTGGGGCAGGATCGTCGCGTCGGCGCTCTCCCACCAGCTCCGCGCGTGGCGCACCGAGAGCAGCACGAGCGCGCCGGGGTACGCGCGCGCGAGCTCGGGCCAGAACGCCGCGGCCGGCCAGTCGACGCACGCGACGCAGTCGCCGAGCAGCGCGGGCCAGTCGGGCTCGCCGCGCAGCGCGGCGCGCCAGCGCGCGACGTCGTCGGGATGCTGGAAGACCTCGAGCATGTGGTAGCAGCGCCCGCCGAGCAGCCGCTCGAGCGCGTGCTTCAGCGAGAGCGTCCCGGTGCGCCCGAGGCCGGCGCCGACGACCCGCAGCGTCAAGGCCCCGCGCGCTCCGCTCGGCGCGTCGTCATCGCGCGCGCTCGATCGCGACGTCGACCTCGGCGGGGCCGAAGCCGACGCTCTGCCCGGCGCGCCGTCATCGGGCGCGCTCGATCGCGACGTCGACCTCGGCGCCGCCGAAGCCGTGCACCGAGTCGCCGGCGCGGATCCGCACGCGGGCCACGCCGGCGGGCACGCGCACGCCGTCGAGCGCGCGCGTGAAGGGCTGCTCGTCGACGTGGGGATGGCGCAGCACGCGCGTCGCGAGCACGCGGCCGTCGGGGTCGAGCACCTCGAAGCGGTCGGCGTAGTGATCCCAGCCGGTGTCGGCGTGACGCACCGTCACGACGAAGCGGCAGGTCGCGGCGCAGGCGGCGCGCGCGGCGACGACGTCGGCCTCTCCGGCTCCGGCGCCCGCCGCCGCGGCGACGAGCGCCACCGCGAGCGCCGCCGCGCGCGCGCTCATATCCCGAGCCGGCTCAGCGCGTCGGCGACCGCTTCGATCGCGAACGCCGCCGCTTGCGCGTGGGTCATATCCCCAGCCGGCTCAGCGCGTCGGCGACCGCTCCGATCGCGAGCGTCAGGTTCGGGTGCGACTCCTCGAAGTGCTCGCGCGCCTCGTGGAGTCGCTCGGACAGCGTCTGCGGCTCGTCGTCGTCGCCGTCCACGCCCTCCGAGCGCGCGATCACGTCGCGCAGCAGCGCCTCGATGCGCTCGCGCTCGGCCGCCGAGAGCGACGCGTTCGAGGCGAGCTCGGCGCGCAGGCGCTCGAGACCGTCGTTCAGCGCGCGGCGGGGGGACATCGCCGGTCGCTCAAGGCGCGCTCGCGAAGCGCCCCTCGCGCAGGAAGGCCAGCACGTGGGCGGCGACGCGGTCGTCGCGCATGATGAAGGTGTGCGACACGCTCTCGACCGCGAAGTCGCGCACGCCCGGCAGCCGGGTGCTCTCGACCGACACGGTGCCGTCGTTCTCTCCCTCGAGCACCCAGTCGCCGAGGGGATGGAAGCCGCCGTTTCCGGCGATCACGCCGAGCTCGAAGTCGGGGTCGGGCAGGCGGTTCGGCAGGCTCTCGTCGCTGGTGCCGAGCTGAGCGCCGGTGGGCCCGAGCCAGCTCGCGAGGCTCCAGCGCTCGGCGATGTCGACGTACGGGCTGCCGCGGTTCGGCGGCGCGAGCATCACGACGCGGCCGAGGTTCGCCGGCGCGTGCCCGGCGATGTACGCGCGGGCGAGGATCCCGCCGAGCGAGTGCGTCACGAAGTGCAGCCGGCGGGCGCCCGCACAGCAGCGCTCGATGCTCGAGTGCAGCTCCGCGACGATCTCCTCGGGCGTCGCGCTGCGCGAGCGGTACTCGAGGTTGTGCACCGCGTAGCCCTCGGCCTCGAGCCGGCGCGCGAGCGGCCGCATCGAGCCGTCGCCGCGGCCGAGGCCGTGGAGCAGCACGACGTGCTCGCCGGCCGCCGCCGCGTCGGGCGCCGGGGCCGCGGCGCCGCTCGTGCAGCCGAGCGCGACGGCGCAGGCGGCCAGGATCGGGAGAGCGGGGCGGGGGGATCGCACGGCGCCGCGATTGTAACAGCCCGCCGCGCCGTCGAGCCCGAGACGGGTCCCGGGCCTACGCGCGCCACAGCGCGCGCAGCAGCACCGCGAGCGCCGACGCCGCCGACAGCCCGAGCACGAGCGGCCGGGTCGCCCCGGCGTCGACCCGGTGCAGCACGCGCGCCGACGCGGCGACGCCGAGCGCGACCCCGGGCAGCAGCAGCAGCGCGCGCGCGATCTCCGGGGCGCCGAAGCGGCCGACGATCGCGAGCGCCACGAGCGACATCGCCGAGCCGACGACGAAGATCGCCGCGAGGGTCGCGCGCAGCCGCGGTCCGGCCGCGCTCTGGTAGACGAGCGCGAGCGGCGGGCCGCCGATCGCGGTGATCGTGCCGATGAAGCCCGACGCGACGCCGGCCCACAGCACCGCGCGCGGCGTCGGGCGTAGCTCGCGGCGCAGGGCGCTGAGCCCGACGGCCGCGAGCACGAGCAGCGAGAAGAGCAGCTCGAAGGTCGCCTGCGATGCGACGCCGAGCGCGAAGCCCGCCGGCACGACGCCGACGAGCCGCCCGCCGACCGCCGAGCGCAGGCCGACCCAGTCGATCTCCTCGCGCTCGCGCCACGCCATCGCGAGTCCGAGCGCGAAGCCGGCACCGATGATCGCGCCGGGCACGTACGCGCCGTCGAGCAGCGCGAGCAGCGGCGCGGCGACCAGCGCGAGGCCGAAGCCGATCGACGCCTGGAGCGCCGACGCCGCCGTCACGATCGCGAGCGCGGCGAGCGCGGTGGCGAGTTCGGGCAAAGGGGCGCGGGCTGCTAATCCGCGTCCGGGGCGAGCGCCGCGTACAGCGCGACGTCCTCGAAGCGGCCGTCCTTGAGGATCCGGCCGCGCAGCACGCCCTCGGGCCGCAAGCCGATCTTGCGCAGGACCGCGCCGGCCGCGTCGGAGCGCGTCAGGTGCATCGCCTCGATCCGGTGCAGGCCGAGCTCGCCGAAGCCGTAGCGGAGCGCCTCCGTCGCGGCCTCGCTCGCGATGCCCTGGCGCCACTCGTGCTCGGCGATCCAGAAGCGCAGCACCCCGCGGCGGTGCGGCGAGTCGAGCTCGGCCAGGTCGACGCCGCCGATCAGCCCCGGCTCGCCGATGCGCTGCACCGCGAACTGCACCGAGCGGCCCGCCTGGAAGCTCGCCGCCTGGGCAGCGATCGTCGAGCGGGCGTTCGCGTGCGAGAACGGGTGCGGCCACTCGAGCATTCCGTCGGCGACCGCGCGAGCCCCGCCGTGCTCGGCGAGCGGCGCGGCGTCCTCGGCGACGAAGGGACGCAGCAGCAGGCGCTCTGTCTTCAGTCTCGGATGGGTCCTCGCCAGCTTCGCCGACCTCCGCCGCGGAGCCTACGCCAGCGGTCGGCTCCGAGACAGGGCAACGAGGAGAGGCGCGCCGCATCGGAGGGCGCGCGTGGCGCGGCGCACCGACCGGGCGCCGCGGGGCGAC
>CAZQYK010000235.1:0-10531 GCA_964597285.1 uncultured Spirochaetales bacterium | reverse complement strand
TGTGCCGCGACCCCGCCGCCGCCGAATGGCTCGCGCGCGCCGAGCGCGCGCGGGACGCCGTCGTCCGCAAGTCGATCGAGCTGCGCGTCGTGGCGCTGCGAGTGCCAGCGCTCTGGCCCGGCCGGCATCGCGCCGGCCAGGCCTAACTCACTTCCGCCCCCCGCTCCGCGAGCAGCTCGCCCAGCAGCGTGCGGTGGCAGCGCGCGGCGTCCTCGCAGTAGCAGCCGACCGAGAAGCTCGCGTGGTGCGAGAGCGCAGCGAGGAGATCCAGCAGGCGCGCGCGCTCGGGGGCGGACATCTCGTGGCGGTAGGTCTTCGCGAACGCGCGCCACTCGCGCTCGGTCGTCGCCGCGAGCGCGCGCTTCACCGCGGCGGCGCTCGGCGCGAGCTCGGGCAGCCAGACGTCGTACCAGTCGTGGGCGGCGTGGCGGCTCTTCGGCCCGCCGCGCGGCGGGTGGCGCACGGTGCCGACGCGCAGGCCCTCGCCCTTGGCGCGCCGCGTGCCGAGCTGGACGACGCGGACGGCCATCCTCAGCGCCTCTCTCCCCGCCCGACTTCGCTCGCCTTCGGCTCGCTGCGCGGGGCCTTCGGCCGCTTGCATACGGCTCCCACGCGCTGAGGCGCACGACGTTCTTCGGCTGGTTCTATAAGCCCGGGCCCGGGCGCCAGCCGCTCTCGCGCATCACCTCGAGCATGTGGACCATGTTGATCAGGTCCTGCTCGTAGTCGAACTTGCCGTCGCCGGCGTAGCGCAGCCGCGACATGCCGGGCACCTGGTAGTACGTGCCGTCGGCGCGGCGCCCGGGCAGCCGGTTCTGCCAGCCCGTCAACAGGTAGTCGCCGTCGACCGCCATCCACTCGAGCGGGAAGGTCCAGTCCTCGAGCCCGGTCATGCTGTCCTTCATGAACTGGAGGATCGCCGGCAGCCCGTCGTAGCGGCCCCAGGCCGGATCGACGAAGACCGCGTCGTCGGTCAGGTGGTTCCCCATCGCGTCCCAGCCGAGCTCGCCGCGGTCGATCCGCACGCGCGTGTCGGCGTACTCCTCGTAGACCCGGCGCAGCTCGGCCTCGGAGAAGCGTCCCATCTCTTCCCTCCTAGATCGGGGCCACCGGCACCGAGATCGCGGGCGCCTCGGTGCCGCCGTCCACCTGGAAGACCTTGCCCGTCACCCAGCCGGCGGCCGGCGAGGCGAGGTAGAGCGCGCACGCGGCGATGTCCTCGACGGTGCCGGGCCGGCGCATCGGGGTGTTGCGCTCGAACTGCTCGCGCAGTGCGTCGTTCGTCAGCACGACGTCGAGCGCGTCGGTCGCGACGCCGCCCACCGAGATCACGTTGACGCGCACCTTCGGCGCCACCTCGGCCGCGAGGTTGCGCGTCATCATGTTCAGCGCCGCCTTGCCGGCCGCGTACGCGACGAAGGCCGTCTGCACCATGTCGCTCGAGCGCGACGAGACGTTGACGATCGCGCCGCCGCCGGCGGTCTCGACCATCACCGGGATGCACAGGCGCGACAGCACGAAGGCCTGGGTCGCGTTCATCCGCAGCGCGCGCTCGAAGAAGCCCTCACTCGTCTCGAGCGCCGCGCGCGGGCCGGTGCCGCCAGCGTTGTTGACGAGCACGTCGATGCGGCCGAACTCCTGCTTCGCCGCCGCGACCAGGCGCTCGAGCTCGTCGCTCTTCAGCACGTCGGTCGGCACCGCGAGGCCGCGCCGGCCGCGCTGCTGCACGCCCTTGACCGTCTCCTCGATGTCGGCCGCGGTGCGCGCCGCGCAGACGACGTCGGCACCGGCCTCGGCGAAGGCCCACGCGATGCCGCGTCCGATGCCCTTGCCGGCGCCGGTGACGATCGCGACGCGGTCGGTGAGCTTGAAGCGGTCGAGGATCACTTGGACAGGCCCGGCGCCGCGCGCCCGCAGACGAGCGGCAGGTCGAGGTAGGTCTGGATGCCCGGCTCGGCGCGGCAGACGTACGGGATCGCCGACACGCCGTGCACGGCCGTCGCGACGATGCCGGGGTTGCGCTCGAGGCCGGCCGCGATCGACTCGGGGTGCCAGCCGTGGAAGGTGAGCTTCGCCGACGGATCGCCGGTCACCTCGACCTCGAAGCGCTCGCCCTCGGGCCCGAAGCTCCACGCCGGCTCGAGGTGCTCCTCGCCCATGAACCAGTTCGTGCGCACGGTGATCACGGACTCGCCCTTCACCGTGCCTTCCCACGTGAAGCGCTGCGCCGCGACGTGGCCGGGCGGGATCGGCCCGATCGGCGAGTCGATCGGCTTCGTCGCGACGGCCACCTCGTGCTTCGTCGTGCGCTGCGCGTCGAGCGCGAAGCCGAGCGCGTCGGCGACCATGTCGATCGACTGCAGGAAGCCGCTGCCCATCACGGCGAGCATCGGGCTCTTCGCGGCCTCCTCGGGCGTCTTGCCGAAGAGCATCAGCTCGCCGACGACCTGCGGCGCGCCGTAGGTGCGGATGTCCGAGAACTCCTCGGCGCGCACGTGGGTGACCTCGCGCGCGAGCGCCGACACCATCAGCGGAAAGCGCTCGGTGATGCCGCCGGGGTGGATGCCGGTGCCGTGCAGCGTGGCGCCCCCTTTGCGGGCCGCGGCCTCGAGGTCGGCGACCTTCTCGCGGCGGGGGTAGAACCAGTTCAGCGGCGTCACGACGTTCTTGCCCGACTCGAGCAGCCGGATCACCTCGTCCTTGTTCGCGATGATCGGGGAGTACATCACGCAGTCGGCGTCGAGCGCGATCAGCTCCGCGGCATCGTTCGTCGCCCTGACGCCGACCTCGCCGATCCCGACGATCTCGCCGACGTCCTTCCCGGCCTTGTCGGCGCCGTGCACCCAGCAGCCGACGAGCTCGAGCTCGGGGTGCGAGAGGATCCCCTCGATCGCCGCGCGGCCGACGCCGCCGGTCGCCCACTGGATCACGCGGTACTTGCTGCCCTGCGCCATCTCGCCCTCCTACAGGTCCGCGCGCGGCATCGGGAAGTTGATCTGGACGAGGCCGCCGTTGACGCCGTAGATCTCGCCGGTGACGAAGCTCGCCGCCGGCGACGCGAGGTAGAGCGCGCACGCGGCGATGTCCTCGACCTCGCCGAGGCGCGCCATCGGGGTCATCCCGACCATGATCTTCTCGACCTCGTCGTTCAGGATCGTGCCGAGCGCCTCGGTGCGCACCGAGCCCACCGCGATGCCGTTGACGCGCACCTTCGGCGCGAAGTCCTGCGCGAGCTGGCGCGTCAGGAACGAGAGCGCCGCCTTCGCGGTGCCGTACGCGGCGAAGCCCGCCGAGTGGAGCCGCCCGGCGACCGACGAGATGTTGACGACCGCGCCGGCGCCGGCGGTCTTCGCGATGAGCGGCACCGCGAGGCGCGTCATCTCGAACGCGGTCGTGACGTTGAAGCGGAAGCAGGACTCGAACTCCTTCTCGCTCGTGTGCAGCGTCGGCTTCGGCGGCCAGCCGCCGGCGTTGTTGACCAGGATGTCGAGCCGGCCGAACTCGGCGATCGCCGCGTCGACGAGCGCCTCGCGCTGGTCGGCCTCGAGCACGTCGCACGGCACCGCGAGCGCGCGGCGGCCGCGCGCGCGCACCGCGTCGGCGGTGGCCTCGTTCTGGCCCTGGCTGCGCGCCGACACGACGACGTCGGCGCCGGCGTCGGCGAAGGCCAGCGCGGTGGCCGCGCCGATGCCGCGGCCCGAGCCGGTGACGATCGCCACCTGCCCGTCGATGCGGAAGCGGTCGAGGATGCTCGGCATGGGGGGTCCTCCGGGCGCCTGCGCGAGCAGCCTACGCCACGCGCGGCCCCCGGGTCCAGCGGTGCGACGCCCGAGGAACGCCCGATCGCGCCAGAGGCGCGATCGGCAAACGGTCAAGGCGCCCGGACCGACGCCTCCTGCGCGGATTCTGCGGCGCCGCCCGGCGCGTACCAGATCGGCGAGGTCCACGCGCGCTCCTGGATCGTCGCCGGGACGTCGGCGGCGCAGCACGCGGCGAGCGCCGGCGGCACCGCGTCGGGGTCGTCGCACGCCACGCGGTGGGCGTTGCAGACGTGGCGGCTCCAGCGGCAGCTCGGATTCTCGACGACGCGCGCGTAGTAGTAGGCCGGCGCGTCGGGCGCGAAGTCGGGGTCGCTCCAGACGGCGCACAGCGAGTCGAAGCCGGGCCCGCGCGGCGCACAGGTGTCGAGGTCGACGGTGGCGCCGTTCTCCGGGTCGCCGGCCACCTCGTGGACGCGCTCGCGCGCGGCGCCGTCCTCGACCCAGCCCTTGACGATCTGCACGCGCTGCAGCGCCGTGCTCGGCGCGCCGGCGCCGCCCGGGTCGCGCAGCGCCCAGACCGCGAAGCGCGGCGCGCGCGCGGCGTCGTCGGCCGCCTCGCGCGGCGGCAGCTCGCCGCCCATCGGCACGCCGCCGGCGTAGCCGGCCGCGGCGAAGTCGGAGCGATCGCACAGATCGTCGGGGTAGTCCCAGCCGCCGAAGAAGCGCACCGTGATGCGCGGCCCGCTCGTTCCGTAGGTCTCGCGGCGGCGCATCGCCTCGAAGAGCGCGTCGCGCGAGTTCTCCTCGGCCCACAGCACGCCGAGGCCGCCGGGGTTGAAGTCGGCGCGGTCCGGAAACGGCGGCACGCCGAAGCGCGCGCTGACGGTGCCGGCCGCGTGGCCGCTGAACTGGTCCTCGTCGACCCTGCCCGGTGCGGCGAGGTGCGTGTCGGTCGCTCCGATCAGGCCGAGGCGGTACGGGTTCGCACCGCGGCCGAGCCGCTGCTCGAGCACGAGCCCGAGGCCGAGCGCCTCGCGCACGTAGAGGTTCGCCGGCAGGCCGCCGGTGCCGCCGGGGTCGAGCGCCATGTCCATCATCCGCGGGTAGCGCAGCGTCTCGAAGTCGCAGAGCTCGTCCTCGGCACCGGCGCGGCACTCGCTGTCGCCCTTGTGCTGCGTCACCTCGACGAGCGGCTCGAGGCGCGCGCGCCGGCGCGCCCACGCGGCGTCGGCCGGCGCGCCGTCGGAGCGCGTCGCGGCGAACATGCGCCCGTTACCGACGTTCGAGTTGTGTGGGATCGCGAGCGCGTCGCAGCCGTTGCCGGCGCCGAGGCACTCGCGCTCGAGCGCGTCCCACAGGCCCTCGGGCGTCGGCGTCTCGATGTAGGTCGTGGGCTCGGCCTGCGCGGCCCTGTTCCGGAACACGACGTTGCGGTGGATGTTGTCGCCGGCCGGCATGCCGGTCCACTCGTAGCCGACGAAGGTCGTGAAGCGGCACGCGGCGCTGCGGTCGTAGTGCGCCTCGGCGGCGTCCTGGATCTCCCGCCACGGGCCGCGCGCGGCGTCGCGGCACAGCGCGCCGCCCTCGCCGCAGAAGCGGTAGCGCGCCGGCGTCTCGCTGCTGTAGACGTGGCCGTTGACGAGCGCGTAGCCGAGCCCGGGGTAGCGGCGCACGACGCGGCAGACGATCGAGCCGTGGCCGGGCAGCTCCGGCGTCTGGCAGATGCGGGTCTCGCCGAGCAGGTCGCTGTGGTCGGTGACGACCGCGTAGTCGAGCGGCCGCCGCAGCCGGATCGACTCGAGCGGGCGGCCCTCGGCGTCGTAGGGCTGGAGGCCGATCGCCTCGCCGCGCGCGAAGCGGTACGCGTCGTCGGGCCCGGCGAGGGTGCCCTGGCCCCACGCGTCGAACGAGAGCCGCGTGTGCACGTGGGTGTCGCCGAAGAACGGGCGGCGCAGCGGGTCGTGCGCGCTGCATCTCTCCCGCTCCTCGCTTCTCTCGAAGGCGAGCGCCGGGCCGACGAACGACAGCAGCAGCGTCCCCAACGCGAGCGCCGTCCTCACGACAGCGCGCCCCACAGGTTCACGCTCGGCGCGCGGCCGAAGGGCGTGCGGTAGAGCTCGAACGCGAGCGCCGCGCCGACGAGCAGCGCGCACGCGCCGAGCGCGCACGCGCGTCGCGCCGACGGCGAGAGCGGCGCCAGGCCGCGCGCGACCGTCCACGCGAGCGCCCAGGCGATCGCGAGCATCGCGAACGCGTGGACCGCGAAGAGCACGAGCAGGCCCGGCACCGGGCCGGCGGCGCCCTCGCTCGCGGCCACCGCCGCGGTCGCGGCGAAGAGCATCGCCATCCGCGCCGGCGGCACGACGCCGGTCCACGGCCCGAGCATCGGCAGCGGCAGCGCGAGGAAGAAGACGACGAAGAGCAGCCGCCGCGCGCCTCGCACCCGCATCGCCGGCAGGCTAGCGGGATCGGGCGCCTATCGCCTCGCGGCGCGCTGCGCGACGCTGTCGATCGCCTGGCGGATCGCCGTGCCGAAGCTCGGCTTCGCGAACGACAGGTGCCCGCCGGCGAGCTTGTGCACGCGCGCGCCGCGGATCTCCTTCGCCATCGCGACCTGGTGCGCGATCGGGAACGCGGCGTCGCGGTCGGTGGCGACGACGCTCGTCGGCACGTCGATCTCGTGCAGCCAGCCGCTCGCGTCGTAGCGGCCGAGCTCGGCGGCGGCCTCGAGCAGGTGGCGCAGGTCGTGGCGCCGCATCTCCGCGCGCGCCCAGCCGGCGAGCTGCGCGTCGTCGTCGCGTCGCCGGCGGCGGCGCGTGGCGCGGCGGCGGATCGCCGCCGCGCGGCCGGCGAGCGCCGCGCCCTCCATCAGGCCCATCACCGTGTAGCCGAGCCCGACGTTGCGCAGCGGGCGCGCGCTCGTCGCCGCGAGCACGAGCCCGCCGACGAGCTCCGGGTGCCGGCGCCACAGCAGCTGCGCGACGGTGCCGCCCATCGAGTAGCCGACGACGATCGCGCCGCGCATCCGCCGCTGGCGCAGCAGCGCCGCGACGTCGTCGGCGCAGTCGCAGAGGCGGAAGTGGCGGCGGCTGCGAATGCCGCGGGCATGCCCGCGCAGGTCGGGCGCCATCACGCGGTAGCGGTCGCGCAGCGGCTCGAAGACCTGGAACCAGTTCAGGCCGCCGCTCGCGATCCAGCCGTGCAGCAGCACCACCGCCGGCGCGTCGGCCGGACCGCGCTGCACGCGCACGTACATCCTCCCGCGGCCCGGCAGCGCCGCGACGCGCCCCCCGGGCGGCGGCTCGCTGCGCACGAGGAGGGCGATCTGCGCCAGCGCGAGGCCGTCGGTGCGCGCGACCGCGGCGACGTCGCGCCGCGTCGCGCGCGGCGCTCGTTGCGCGCCCTGCGACGCCGATCGGGGGGCCAGCCTTCCGGGGGCCGAACCGCGCTGGGCCAAGCTACCTCGCCTTCCTCAGGCTGCCTCGGGATGTCGCTTCGGGGGAGGTTCTGGGGGAGGCGTGGGGTCGCCGTCTTCGAGTAGCATCGCCGATCCGGGGAATCGACTCAAGAGAATTCCGCGCGCGCCGCGCCGCGGTGACCGCGGCGGCCACAAACCACGTTTCGGAAACGAAAGAGAATGGCTGCGACGCTCTACCTCATCGGCTCGATCGGAATCCTGCTCGTCGCGCTCGCGAGCTGGTTCCAGGTGCGCCGCGCGGGCCCGCTGGTGCCGCTCTACTTCTTCAGCGGCTGGCTCGCCGGCGAGCTCGCGCTCCAGGTCGTCGCGGTCGGCGCCGCGGTGACGGTGCTCTTCGCGGCCGCCGGCGCGTTCGACGCGGCGCGCGGCGTGGTCGGCCTCGCGATGTCGTTCGCCGCGTGGGGGCTGCTCGTCGTCGGCCACCTGCGCGCGCAGGGCGCGCGTCGCGAGGTCGACGACTTCGCGCGCGAGACCGGGCTCGCGGTCGACGCGTCGGACGTGTCGCCGAGCCACGGCTTCCTGCGCCCCTTCTCGATGCGGCGCCCCGGCGTGCGCCGCGTCTCGAACATCGCCTACGGCGAGGTGCTGCCCGGCGACAAGGGCGGCCGCAACCTGCTCGACGTCGTGCTCCCCGAGGACCCGGGCACCGGCCGTCCGATCCTCGTGCAGATCCACGGCGGCGCGTGGATGATCGGCGACAAGCGCGAGCAGGGCGGCCCGCTGATGACCCATCTCGCGAGCCGCGGCTGGGTCTGCTTCGCGGTGAACTACCGCCTGTCGCCGCGCGCGGCGTTCCCGGCGCACGTCGTCGACGTCAAGCGCGCGCTCGCCTGGATCCGCGAGAACGCGCGCGAGTACGGCGGCGACCCCGGCTTCCTCGCCGTCACCGGCGGCTCCGCCGGCGGGCACCTGACCGCGCTGACCGCGCTGTCGCAGAACGACCCCACCTTCCAGCCCGGCTTCGAGAGCGCCGACACGAGCGTCTCGGCCGCGGTGCCCTTCTACGGGGTCTACGACTTCCTCGACCGCGCCGGCATCCGCGGCAAGCAGTCGATGGTCGACTTCCTCGCGAAGCGCGTGTTCCAGTGCCGGCCCGAGGAGAACCCGGAGCTGTGGGAGTCGGCGTCGCCGATCAACCGCATCGGGCCCCACGCGCCGCCCTTCTTCGTCGTGCAGGGCACGCACGACACGCTCGTCTTCGTCGAGGAGGCGCGCGAGTTCGTGCGCGCGCTGCGCGAGAAGAGCCACTCCGCGGTGCACTACCTCGAGATGAACGGCGGGCAGCACGCCTTCGACGTGTTCCACTCGGTGCGCAGCCAGTACGCGGTGCGCGCGGTCACCGCGTTCCTCGAGGCCGAGCACGCGGCGTATCGCGACAAGCGCGCCGCCTGACGCGGACCGTCAGATCTCGTCGTGCGTCCGGCAGTTGTTGGCGTCGATCGCGCTCTTGACCTGGAGATAGCCGGGCCAGCCGTAGAGCGGGATGAAGCCGAGCCAGAACTTCTTCTGCGGAGCGTTCTGGAAGCTGCCCCAGCCGTTCAGGAACCACTCGCCGAGGCCCGGGTGGGCGACCGAGAGCCAGGTGGCGGCGGTCTTCGAGCGGCCGTTCGGGCACCTGCCCTCGGCGGCGAATCCCGCGAGCGGCGCGGACAGGAGCGCTCCGGCGACGAGACAGGCGACGAACCAACGCATGGATCCATCCTCCTTCGGACCGCGAGGGTAGCGCCGCGGCCCGGCGCCGCCGCCTTGCCGTCTCGGCGGCGCGCGGCGATCCTCGCCGGAGAGGAGCCTTCCCCGACGTGCCCCGCCCGCCCTGCCGCCTGTCCCGACTCGGCGTCGTCAACGCGCTCGGTGCGGGCCCGGACGAGGTGCGCGCGCGGCTGCTCGCCGGCGAGCCGTCGCGGATCGCGCCGCGCGACGACCTCGTCGCCGGCCTCTCGCTCCACGTCGGCTCGGTCGACGCCGCGCTGCCGGCGGTTCCCGAGCGCCTCGCCGCCTACGACTGCCGCAACAACGCGCTCGCGCTCGCCGCGCTCGAGCAGATCGAGGCACCGGCGCGCCGCGCCGTCGACGCGTGCGGCGCCGCGCGCGTCGGCGTCGTGATGGGAACGAGCACCTCCGGCGTCTCCGACGCCGAGCGCGCGATCGCCCACCAGCTGCGCGACGGCGGGCTCGACCCCCGCTTCGACTACGCGCAGCTCGAGTTCGGCGGCCTCGCGTCCTTCGTCGCCGACTGGCTCGGCGCGACCGGCCCGACCTACACGCTCTCGACGGCGTGCTCGTCGGGCGCGCGCGCGCTCGCGTCGGCGCGCTCGCTGCTCGCGCTCGGCCTCTGCGACGCGGTGGTCGCCGGCGCCGCCGACACGCTCTGCGGCCTGACGGCGGCCGGCTTCTCCGCGCTCCAGGCGATCTGCGACGGCGTCACGAACCCGTGCAGCCGCAACCGCTCGGGGCTGACGCTCGGCGAGGGCGCGGCGGTGTTCCTCGTCGAGCCGGAGCCCGGCGGCGTCCAGCTCGCCGGCGTCGGCGAGTCGAGCGAGGCGCACCACATGTCGGCGCCCGAGCCCAACGGCGCCGGCGCCGAGGCCGCGATGCGCGGCGCGCTCGCCGACGCGGCGCTCGAGCCCGGTGCGATCGCGTACCTGAACCTGCACGGCACCGGCACGCCGCTGAACGATGGGATGGAGTGTCGCGCCGTCGAGCGCGTATTCGGCCGCGAGCTGCCGGTGAGCTCGACGAAGCCGCTCGTCGGCCACACGCTCGGCGCCGCCGGCGCGATGGAGGCCGCGTTCTGCTGGCTCGTGCTCGACGGCGCCGAGGGCGACGCGCTGCCGCTGCCGCCGCACTGGTGGGACGGCGAGCGCGACCCCGAGATCCCGCCGCTGCGCCTCGTCGGCAAGGGCGAGACGGCGCTCGTCCACGGCGCTCCGCACGTGATGAGCAACTCGTTCGGCTTCGGCGGCAACAACTGCACGCTCGTGCTGAGCCGCCCGCGGTGAGCGCCGCCGCCGCCCTCGCGCCCGCGTTCCCGTTGGCGGCGCGCGCGCGCGTGAAGGCGTGGTCGGCGTGGGCGCCCGGCGTCGAGACGCGCGAGGACTGGGTCGCGTGGGCGCGCGCCCCGCGCGCGCTCGCGTCCGAGGGCCACCCGGACGCGAAGTTCCTGCCGCCGATGCTGCGGCGGCGCTGCACGCCGCTGACGCGGATCGTGCTGACCGCGGCGTTCGGCTGCGTCGAGGGCGAGGCCGAGCGCGGCGCGGTGCGCACGGTGTTCGCGTCGCGCCACGGCAGCGTC